>CAYPFE010000079.1:0-9853 GCA_964409895.1 uncultured Novosphingobium sp. | reverse complement strand
TTCTGCTGGCCGCCGCCCTCGCGGGCCTTGCCGAAAAGGCCTGCTACCTCGCGGTCGATTACGCAAAGCTGCGCGAGCAGTTCGGCAAGCCGATCGGCAGCTTCCAGGCGATCAAGCACCGCTGTGCCGACATGGCGGTGCGGCAGCGGCTGGCCTGGTACCAATGCTGCCTTGCCGCGCTAAAGCTGGAAGCCAACGCGCCGGATGCCGCCATGCAGGTTGCCTCGGCCAAACTGCTGGCTGCCGAAGCCGCGCATGAGAACGGCCGCGCCTGTATCCAGATCCACGGCGGCATCGGCTTCCAGGCCGAATGCGACGCCCACTGGTTCGTCAAGCGCGCAGCGATTTATGACCAGGCTGGCGGCAGCATGCAGCTCCAGGCCGAACGCATCATTGCTGCACCGCTTCCGGAGTGGTGACTTGGCTTCCGATTTGCGGCGGGTTTTCGCTTACAGGCTATCGCCCGGCGCGCAGCTTGATGCCTGCCCAGACGGTTCGCGGCGCGCCAAGATCGATCGAACCGCCCTGGTTGCGGGTGAAGATCGTCTCGCCGGTGAGGTTTTCTCCCCGCAAGACCAGGCTGAGCCCGCTGCTGACCGGCACTTCCGCATAGGCATCGAGCGTGGTCGCGGCCGGCAGGACGTCGGTCTGGAGGTCGTCCTCGAACTGCTTGCCGACATGGCGCAGGGTCGCTGCGAAGCGCCATCCCTCTTTTGGCTTCCAGGCAAGCGTACCGCTGGCCGCAAGCTTGGGAACCTGAGACGGTCGCATGCCATCGAGCGCGGAGGACACGCCGGCACCTTCGACTTCGGCATCGGTGAAGGTCAGCGATCCGTCGAAAGAGACCTGCCCGAATCGCAGCGCGGCGCCGAATTCCAGCCCCTGGGCATGGATTGCGCCGACATTCTGGCGCTGACGCAGGTTGGTACCGATGGTGACGTTGGCGATGGCGTTCCTGACCTTGTTGTCGAAGGCCGTGACCGATAGCGTGACATTTTCGGAAGGCGCGAAATCGATGCCCGCTTCGAAACCGCGCAGTTTCTCGTTCCCCAGCGCTTCGTTGGCCTGGGTCACCACCGGGAAGACCACGAAGCCCCGGTATAGCTCGTTAAGCGTCGGCAGCCGGATTCCGCTGTAGCCCGAGGCGCGGAACCTAAGTCCTCCCCCGGCGCGCCAGACCGCCCCGCCCCGGAACGAGCCGTCCCATCCCGAACGGTTCGGATAAATATTATCGATGACGAGCACACCAGTGCCATTTCGTTCGCTGAAGAAGCCCTGGCGGATCGTCCATCGGTCGGCGCGCGCCCCCGCCGTCAGAACGAGATCGCCGAGCGTCCAGTCATCTTCAATGAACAGGCCGAAATCGCTGTTGCGCCCGCCCGCGCGGCGCAGCGCCGTGCGCTGCCCGGAAAAGGCGCTGATCGCCTCTTCCAGGAGCTTGCCGTCGGACACCCGCACGTCTGCCCCGAGGCGCAGGACATGCGCGTCGCCAACGGGTGGCCGCACTTCGATCTTGCCGCCGAAACCGGTCGATGGCGTGTCGCGCTGGTCGAGGACAGGCACGAAGCGGGTCGAGCTGATGACGACGTTCGTAAAATTGCGCGCCTGGACATAGGCAAGCATGTCGAACTGCCAGTCACCCCGACCGACGATGCGGATGCTGGCGTCCTGGCCTTCGGTGGACGAATTTGCGCCTGTAAACCGCAGCGTGCGATGATCCTCGAACACCAGCCCGGCCATCTGCAGCTCGACCGTGTCGGTAAGCGGTGTCACCGCGCGCAGGCTCGCAGACCAGCTGTCGAACTTCGCACGGGCACTGGCCGGCACGCGGTCTGCGCGCCGTGTCGTCCAGAAGCCCTTCCCACGATCCCAGCGCCCGCTGGCGATGACGAAGCCGCGGCCCAGCTTTGGGGCGGCGGTGCCGCTGAGCTCGGTCTCGCCGCGGTCGTTCACCAGCACCGAACCACTGAACAGGCCGATCGCGTCGGCATCCGCACTGGCCAGCTCGATCGTGCCAGCGACCGCGCCCGCGCCGAAAGCACCCGATCCGCCGCCGCGCGTCACACGCACCGATTGCAGCCGTTCGGGAGCCAGCGCGCTCAGCGGCATGTAGCCGAAAAAAGGATCGGCCATCGGCACGCCGTCGAGCAGCACCAGCGCGCGGCTGGTGGCGTTGCCGCCCAGCGCTCGCAACGTAACGCCTTGCGCGGAAGGGTTGGACGAGCGGCTGTCCGAGCGGCGGAACTGCTGGAAGCCTGCAACCGAGGACAGCACGTCCTCAATCCTGCCCGAAGCACTGGAAAGAACCTGTTCGCGACCGATCTCGACTGTACCATAGGCCGGTGTCGCGGGGGTTTCGTCTAGGCCCCTGCCGGTAACGACGATCGGTTCGCGCGTTTCCGCTTCCTCTGCGGTGGCCGCGGCAGGCACACTGGCAGCGGCGGTGAGAATGGCAAGGCGCAGCGGTCTGGAATCGGCAGGTAGAAACATACGCGCCATGTAGGGAAGATTTGCTGAATGGCCAACAACCCGGCATTTGCTTGACGCGAAATGCTGCAGAAAATATGATACACAGCGTCTCACAGGAGTGCCCCATATCGTGACTGAAGCCGACATTACCTGCCCCGCGCTGCGTGACCGCGATGACCGCAAGTCTGCATCGATTGCCGATACAGCCGCGAAGCCTATGCCCGGCTATGCGCCTGTCGCCAGGTACAATCTGGCAAGCGATATCTTGCGCAGCCCCTCAATCAGGCAGGGCATGGATGGCGGCGACTATTTCGGCGAGACCGATCCGGGGCGCATCCCGGTTATCTTCCTCGACGGCGACATCCACAAGAAGCGCCGCAGCCAGATCGCGCGCTACTTCACGCCCAAGGCGATCAAGGACCGCCACAGCAGGGTCATGGAGGATACGACCGCCGAGCTGATGGCAGATTTGCGGCGAAGCGGGCGAGGACAGCTCGATGTAATGAGTCTGAGGCTCGCCAGCGACGTCGCCGCCGAAATCGTCGGGCTGACCACCTCCGAAGCCTCGGCCATGTCCGAACGGCTGCGCAGGCTCTTCCGATCCAGCAACAGAAAGAAACTCGCGGGCCTTCGCGGCAGGCTCGGCAGTATCGAGAATGTCCTGCGCACGCTCCATTTCCACCATCGCGATGTCGTACCCGCGATCCGGCATCGTCAGAAGCACGACGAGGACGATGTCATCTCCTACCTCGTGCGCGAAGGCTTTTCCGACCGTGAGATCCTCGTCGAATGCATGACCTATGCAACCGCCGGCATGATCACGACGCGCGAATTCATCGTCATGGTCGCCTGGCAGCTGCTCGGCGACGACACGTTACGTGCGCAATTCCTGGAAGGAGGCGAGGCCGTCCAGTTCGCCATCCTCGACGAAATCCTGCGTATCGATCCAGTCGCCGCTTACATCTACCGCCGTGCCGAGGAAGACATGGTCGCTGAAGACGGCACGCAGGTAAACGCGGGCGAAATGTTCCGCATCGACATCCGCACGGCAAATCTCGACGAATCTGCAACAGGCGAATGCCCCTTCGCGATCGATCCCGAGCGCGCGAAACGCCAGCGCATGCCCAGCAACTGGCTGAGCTTCGGAGACGGACCGCATCGCTGCCCCGGCGCACAGGTGGCGATGCACGAGACGCGGATCTTCATCGATTCGCTGCTGCGTGTGCCCGGCATCCGCCTCGCCAAGCCTCCCACGCTCGGCTGGCTGGAGGAGATCAACGGCTACGAACTGCACGGCGCGATTGTCACCTGCGACAGGGGCTGAGGCCCAACAAGCCGTTGTGCAGGCCACTCCGATTGCCTAATCCCGGCTCATGGGAACAGAAGCTAAGCAGGACCTGGCGCTGGTGCGCGGCCGCTCGCTCGATGAGGAGCCCGGGATCGGTGCGCTGACGCTGCCCGGCTTCCTCAGCGAAATCGCGGATCGTTTCGGACCGGACGAAGCCCTGGTCGAGCATCGCGACGGCGTTGCAGAGCGCTGGAGCTACACCGACCTGCAGGCACGTTCCGTCGAGGTGGCAAAGGCGCTGGTCGCTTGCGGCGCAGGCAAGGACAGCCGCATCGGCATCCTCATGACCAACCGGCTCGAATGGGTCTCGAGCTGTTTCGGAACCGCCCTTGCAGGCGGTACGGTGGTGGGCCTTTCGACATTTTCGACACCGGACGAACTCGAATATCTGCTCAAGGCGACCGGAATTTCGATCCTGCTGTTCGAGCGTAATGTCGTCGGCAAGGATTTCGCGGAGATGCTCGCCGCGCTCGAGCCCGGGATTGCCACTGCCAGGCCCGGAGAGTTGCTCTCGGCGAAGTTCCCGTTCCTGCGCCGGCTCGTCGCGGTGGACGACAGTGAGCCGGCAGGCGCGATCGAAAGCTGGAGCGCCTTCCTTGCCCATGGCGCCACTGTCTCCGAGGAGCGCGTCGCGGCACGTGCGGATTGCGTCAATCCGTCCGATCCGGCGATGCTGCTGTTCTCATCTGGTTCGACCGGCAAGCCCAAGGGCATCATCAATTCGCACCGCGGCATCAACATCCAGAGCTGGCGCTGGCCGCGCATCTACGCGATCGAGCCCGAACACCCGGTTCGCTTCTGGTCCGCGAACGGGTTGTTCTGGTCGGGCAACTGGAGCATCGCGCTGGGTGGAACGCTGGCGGGCGGCGGCTGCCTGGTGTTGCAGCGGGTGTTCGATCCGGCAGAGGCGATAGGGCTGTTCGAGAAAGAGCGCGTTTCGCTGCCCTATTGCTGGCCGCATCAATGGGCGCAGCTGGAGGAACAGCCGGCATGGGCTGGCGCGGACCTTTCCAGCTTCTGGTATGTCGACACCGAGGTGATGCTGCGCCACCACCAGAAGTCCATTCCACGCATGCGGCTCGATCCGCGCGCCTCGTATGGCTCGACCGAGACTTTCACCATCTCCACTGCCTTTCCGGTCGGCATCGACCGCGAAATCTGGGAAGGCAGCAACGGCGAAGTGCTGCCGGGCAACATCGCGAAGATCGTCGATCCGGAAACCGGCGAAACGCTGCGGATCGGCGAGACCGGCGAATATGCGGTCAAGGGTGCGACGCTGATGCTCGGCTATCTCGGCGTGCCGCCCGAGGAAGCATTCGACGAGCAGGGCTTCTACCATGCCGGCGACGGCGGCTATCTCGACGAGCGCGGGCGCTTCATATTCCAGGGACGGATCAACGACATCATCAAGACTGGCGGCGCCAATGTCTCGCCGGTCGAGGTCGACTGGGCGTTGTGCGCCTGCCCCGGCGTAAAGGTCTGCAAGACCACCGGGGTGCCGCACGACACGCTGGGTGAAATGGTCGTCTCGCTGATCGTGCGTGAGGGTGGCAGCACGCTCGACCAGGACGGTGTGATCGCCTGGCTGAAACAGCGCCTCGCAGCCTACAAGGTCCCGCGCAAGGTCCTGTTCGTGACCGAGCAGGACATCGACATGACCGATACCTCCAAGATCAAGCCCGCCGAGGCACGCAGGCTCGCCGCAGAGATCATGGCGCGGGAGGGTGAAGCTGTCTGAACACATGTTCAAACTGCGGAATCGACAGCGAATTACGCCAAATCTGTGATCATTTTGCCACAGGTCGAGAAAGAACGACATAGTTGCCGCCCGGATCAACCGCTTGTGAGCCATGATGGCTTGCATGGGGAATCCCGGCCCACTATCCGGAACACCACGAGGGGAAGGGTGCGTTCACGCGCCATGGGGCTTCATGGTCTTGCCGCGATCTTCCTCATCGCCTCGCGCTGAGCCGCAAGGATCGGTGCCAGGGTTCAGGGTTTAAATTGCCTGGAGGAGCATGGGCATGACGAAGACACGTAGTTTGTTGATGGCGAGCGCCGGCATGGCGATTGCAATGACCGGAATGTCGACAACGGCCTTTGCTGCCGACGACGAGACGATCACGGTCACGGCGCGCAAGCAGCAGGAATCGATCCTCGAAGTGCCGGTCGTCATGACCGCGCTGGGCGAAGCGCAGCTCGAACGCGCCCAGATTGTGAACCTCACCGACGTCGCCAAGAAGGTGACCGGGCTCCAGTTCGGCGTCGCCTCGGTCGAATCGGGTAACCTTGTCTCGATGCGCGGCTATGGCACCAACGCGCTCGACCCGGGCGTCGACGCGTCGGTCTCGCTGAATATCGACGGCCTCCAGATCACGCAGGGCATGGCCTATCAGGTCGGCTTTTTCGACATGCAGCAGATCGAAGTGCTGAAGGGTCCGCAGGCGCTGTTCTTCGGCAAGGCGAGCCCCGCCGGCGTGATTTCGGTCCGTACCGCCGATCCCGGCGACGAGGTCGAGGTGATCGCGAAGACCGGATACGAATTCGTCGCCCAGGAATGGCGTAACGAGCTGATCCTCTCAGGTCCTCTCAGCGACACGCTGGGTGTCCGTCTTGCGGGCAGCTACACCGACATGGGCGGTTTCTTCAAGAACAACGCCACGCCCAATACGACCCTCGGCATGGCGCTTGGCAGCCTTCCTATGCCGAAGCGCTTCGGCGAAACCGAAAGCATCATGCTGCGCGGCACGGTGTTGTTCGAGCCGAGCAGCAATTTCAGCGCGCGGCTCAAGCTGAACTACACCCGCGACGACCAACTCGGAGCGCAGGCCGGGCAGGTCATCGACTGCCCGGATGGCCTGAATTCGAATGTCTTCGGTTCCAACGTTTTCTTCAGCCTCAACGAAAATTGCAAAGCCGACCGCAACGTCGCCATCGTCGGCATGAATCCGGCTGTCTTCACCGGGATGGATGCATTCAGGGGCGGCAGGCCGGCCGTGCTCACCCGGCAGAAATTTGGCACGCTCGAACTGAACTACGATGCGACGCCAGAAATTTCGCTCACGTCGGTCACCGGATACTACCGGATGAGCACATGGGTGGACTTCAACTGCAGCTATTCTGGCCAGGCCGCCTCTGGCTGCATGACCACCAAGCGGCTTAAGCGCACCGAATTCACCGAGGAACTTCGCGTTGCGTCCGATTTCAGCGGACCGTTCAACTTCACGCTTGGCGGTTTCTACCAGGACGGCGAAATCACCAACGATTTGACCCTGGCGGGTAATACTGCCCTGTTCCAGTCTCAGGCCTTCGCACGCCTGTTCGACGGTACGCATGACATCGACATCGAGACGATATCGTTATTCGGCCAGGGCCGCTTCGAAGTGACGCCCGAGCTCGAACTCGCCGCTGGCGTGCGCTATACGGACGAGAAGCGGACCAGCACTCCGACCGCGATCGACCTGTTCGGCGCATTCCCCAATACTGCCGGCGCGGGTTCGGTCTATACCGACTTCGCAACCGAGCACCCCAATATTAGGTCGAAGACCTGGTCGCCGGAATTCACGGTCACCTACAAGCCGACCGAAGACCTGACGTTCTTCGGTTCGTGGAAGCAGGCCTACAAATCCGGGTCCTACAACATCGTGCTGGCCGCCGCGCCGGGCAGACCCGATTTCTTCGGCGACGAGCGGATTCGCGGCTTCGAAGTCGGCATGAAGGGGCGGTTCGCCAACCGGCAGCTCGACTTCAACCTGGCCGGCTATCACTACAAGGTCAGCGGCATACAGGTTCAGGTAAACCTGCCGTTCAATGGCCTGATACCGGTGCTGACGACGCTCAACGCGGCGTCTGCGAAGATTTACGGTATCGATGCCGATTTCACCTTCCGGCCGGATGCGATCGATGGTCTCGAGATTTTCGGCGCGATCAATTACAATCACGCCCGGTTCACCTCTTTCCCCAACGCTCCGTGCTTTGCCAGCCAGACCTTTGCGGGTGGCTGTAACCTGGCCCCGGCTCCAACGAACGATGCCTTTCCTTCCTTTGACTTCAGCGACCCGGAAGCAGCGGGACTGGATCCGGCTCTCTTCCCGCTCAATGACTTTGTTCCCACTAGCGGGACCAATCCGAATTTCGGGCTTCGTACCTTCCGCTACACCAATTCCGACCTTTCGGGCTCGCGCCTCCCAAGGGCGCCTGACTGGTCGGCCAATATCGGTTTCCACTATGAGACGCCGGCAACTGACGGTGTGATCTTCGGGATCGGCGGCGATGCGCAGATCCAGTCGAAATACATCGCCGTGCTGGGCACTGACGATGGGACGGAAAACTTCCAGAAGGCCTTCGCCAAGCTCAATGTCCACTTCAGCTTCAAGGACGAGAACAATGCCTGGGAGGTGGCCTTCATCGGCAACAACCTGACCAACAAGATGACGCTGAGCAACGTCAACAAGGCGAACTACGCCAACGGTGTCGTTCTGCCTGGCATGACCGTTGGCGGTCCGGCGCTTGGCCCGGCCGGCCGGGCGCCGACCACCGGCACCATCGACCGCGGTCGCGAGCTGTGGATCAGGCTGACATTCCGGCCGATGCTGCTGAACGGCGGCAACTGACCGGAACTGCTTTCAGAGCTGCCTGAAACGAAGGGCCCTGCCGGAAACGGCGGGGCCTTTTGCATTGGCGGCAGTCTGCGACGCGCGTCAGGCTTCTTCTGCCGCCATCCCCATGAAGGCGCCGGATATCGCGCCGGTGAAAACGCCGGTGGCGAAACCCTGGTCGGTATAAAGCAGGGTGCCGGTCACCGCCGCGTTCAAGGGGCTGTTGAGCAGGATCAGCGGCCACGCCTGGTCTTCCGCCGTGGCGATGCGCCCCAGCGAGGGATAGGGCCAGGCATCGAGGAAGCCGTCGGGCAGCATCTTCTCCTGCTCGTCCATAAAGGCGGTGCGGGTGGGACAGGGGCCGATGCAGTTGAGCCGGATGCGGCGGCTATTGCCGAGTTCGACCGCGGCATGCGCACACCAGACGATCAGCATCTCCTTGGACGTGGTGTAGCCGTCGCGCACCCGGCCTTCCATGTCGGCCTCGCACCAGGCGACTGCCGCGTCGGGATCGGAAATGGCGAGCATCTCCATGTTCTGCGCAAGGTTGCCCTGCCAGCCCATGCCGGCATCCGACGAGATCAGGGCGATACCCGCTCCGTCTTCCAGCGCCGGTAGCATCTCCTCGACGAACAGCCGCGTGCCGATGTAGTTCACCGTCATGCAGTAGAGCGGCCCCTTGATGTGCGGCGGCAGGCCGGCGCAGGGGAACAGGAAGTGCACCGGCGCGATCGCCTGCAGCGCCGCCGCCGTCGCGCGCACCTGTGCGAAGTCGGACAGGTCGCATTGATGGAAGCTTTCGCAGGGGATCTTGGGTTCCTGGATATCGACGATGTGCACCTTGGCGCCCATTTCGCCGAGGAACCTCGCGGTTGCCTCACCCATGCCGGACGCGCCGCCGGTGACGACCACCGTCTTGCCGCGGTAACCGAGGCCATCGAGATTGTGCATGTCTGTTCTCCTGTTCAGGCCTGCGGTCAGGCAAGCGGTTCGAATGTGCGGACGCCGTTTTCTTCGCGAAGGTAGCCGGCGTGAGGTTCGGTGAAATGGGCGGGAATGATCAGCGCGCCCTGGGCGATGAACGTGTCGATCAGCCGCTTGCGCGTGATTACGGTATTGGCGAAATCCTCGCAGCTTTCCGGATCGAGTTCGGGATGGATGAGCTCGATCGGGTGATGAAAGGCATCGCCGGTGAACCAGCCGTGCTCGCCGCCGGACGCGAGCTCCAGCGCCATATGGCCGAGCGTATGGCCATGCGCGAGCCGGGCGGTAAGGCTGGGCGACACCGGGTGGGTGTCGCCGATCACGTCGACGAGCCCGGCTTCGAGCACCGGCAGCACGCTGCGCTCGAACACGCCTTCGTTCTCCGGGATATGCTTGTAGTCGGGCCGCCTCGTGTCCCAGCGGGTCAGCTCGCGCCAGCCCATGTAGTAGCGGG
>CAYPFE010000078.1:0-9896 GCA_964409895.1 uncultured Novosphingobium sp. | reverse complement strand
CGCGTCCTCGAGCGCAAGCGCGACGACGGCGACCGAAGCGAGAAAGGCCTCGATCACTGGCGGGCGAGGTAGAGCACGTCGCGCGGCTGCGACAGCAGGTGCTGGCCGGAATCGAGGAACAGCGTCTCGCCACTCGCCAGCCAGCCCTCGGCGAGGAAAAGTGCCGCGTCCGCCAGTTCTTCGGGCGCAGTGATGCGCCGCAGCAGGTTCATCCGCCCGCTGATCTCGTGCTCGTCGGGCTGCTGGTCGTGGCTCGCCATGATCGCGCCCGGTGCGAGGCCGTAAATGCGGTCCTCCCGATTTGGTGCAGCCATCGCCATCATTGTCACGGCCGCAGACAGCGCCTGCTTCGACATGGTGTAGGAAAAGAAATCCGGGTTCGGATTGAGCAGTTTCATGTCGAGGAAGTTGATGATGCGCTTGCCGCCTTGGCTGCGCGCATTGTGAAGGAACGCATTGGTCATGCGCACGGGCGCTTGCGCATTGACCGCCATCGCTTCACCAAACACCGCGTGATCGAGGCTGTCGAAGGTGTCGACCTTGAACACCGCCGCGCAATTGACCAGGACCCGCCAGTCATCGAGGCGGCCAGCGAGGTTTGTTATCATCGCTTCGGCGGCAGCGCCGTCGGAAAGGTCGCAACTGACGCATTCGGCCGAGGGCAGCTCATCGGCCAGCTTCTCGGCTGCCTCGCGCGAGGCGCCATAATGGATGACCACATGCCAGCCTGCCTCGCCAAAGGCGCGGGCGAGCACGGCGCCGATGCGCCTGCCGCTGCCGGTGATAAGGACTGCGGGTGGCATGGGTGCTACCCAAGCACAGTGCAACGCGACGGAAAACTGTTATCTTGCGGTCATACCCCGCCGGTCAGCGGCATTTCACCTCGCCGCGATCGATCGCACGGCCCAGCAGCCCGCCGCCAACGGCGCCGAGGATGGTGCCGAGCGTCTTGTCGCCCCGGCCCGCGATCTCGTGTCCTGCGAGCCCGCCGACCGCTGCGCCGATGACGAAGCCGGTAGTGCCGTTGTCGCGCTTGCAGCGGTAACGCCCGTCGCGGTCGCGCCAGATGCGGTCATCGCGGCCAAGCCGCACCGGCTCGCGGTAATAGCCGCGCGAATCGTAGCGGTCCTTGTAGCGCTTGCCATGGGCAGGCGCCCAGGGTGGGGGGTCGGCAAATGCCGGGACGGAGGGTACGGCAAAAGCCGCGAGTGTGAGAGCCATGATGGTCTTGCGCACCGGGACATCCCCTTTCCTGTCTGCAAGTTTGGCAGGTTCGATGGGCGGATCATTGCGTAGCCACCACAACCTCAGATGAACAGGGCTGGTTACCGGGCGTCAAGTCGACGAACGGCGCAGGGGACGCGGTGAACCGAGCCTCTACCGTTTGTCGCTTTCACGAGAATTGGCTGGCGGGAGTGTAGGCAAGCGATTAGTCGGAGCGCTGGAACAGGAAGGTTTTCCCATGCGGCTCGATCTGGTCGATGTTTTCGGAGCCCGGCCACTAGCCGGAAATCCGCTGGGGGTGGTGCATGGCGGAGAGGGGCTCGACGGCGAGGCCATGCTGCGCCTGACGCAATGGCTGGGCTTTTCCGAGACGACCTTCCTGCTGCCGCCCGAGAATCCCTCAGCGGACTACCGGGTGCGGATATTCTGCCCCGCGCGCGAATTGCCTTTCGCCGGCCACCCGACGCTCGGGACCTGCCATGCATGGCTTGCCGCTGGCGGGAAGCCGAAGCGCGATGGTGTCGTCATGCAGGAATGCGGTGTCGGCTTGGTGGAGATCAGGCGGCAGGACGAAATGCTGGCGTTCAAGGCCCCGCCGCTGGTCCGCACCGGCCCGCTGAGCGACGCCGAACGTGAAGAGGGGGTGCGGATTTGCGGCGTCGACCAGGACGCGGTGATTGAAGCTGTACACCTTGCCAATGGCCCCTTGTGGCAGCTGTTGCGGCTGCGTTCCGCGGAAGAAGTGCTGGCGGCCTCTCCGGTCCCGACCGCACCTGAAGGAATGGAGATCGGTCTTGCCGGGCCATGGGCGGGTGGCTCCGAATGCAATTGGGAAATCCGCGGCTTTTTCGTTCCCGGCCAGAACCGGGTTGCTGAAGACCCGGTGACCGGCAGCTTCAATGCCGGTGTTGCCCAGCACCTGTTCGCTGGCGGACTGGCCAAGGGTTGCTATGTCGCCGGACAAGGCCAGAAGGTCGGCGCAGACGGGCGGATTTATTGTTCGGTGGATGATGCAGGCGCGGTCTGGGTTGGCGGCAAGGTCGCGACAATTGCTGCGGGTGCGGAGTTGCCGGCGTTAGGCTAGCCCAGCGCGTCCTGCTTTTCGGCCCACAGCCGTTCCAGTTCGGCCCGGCTCTTCTTTTCCGCCGCCGTCTTGAGCTGGCCGCAGGCGGCGTCGATGTCGCGGCCGCGCGGGGTGCGGACGGGGGCGGAAATCCCGGCCTCGAAGACGATCTCGGAAAAACGGCGGATGCGTTCCGGCTCGGAGCACTCGTAGGGCGCGCCGGGCCATGGGTTGAAGGGGATGAGGTTGACCTTCGCCGGCAGCTTGTGCGTCTTGATCAGGCGCACAAGTTCGCGCGCATCCGCGTCGCTGTCGTTACGGTCCTTGAGCATGACATATTCGAAGGTGATCCGCCGCGCGTTCGATGCGCCGGGATAGGCGGCGCAGGCCTCGAGCAGTTCCTCGATGCCGTATTTGCGGTTGATCGGCACGATGTCGTCGCGCACTTCCTTGGTGACCGCGTGCAGCGAAACGGCGAGGTTGACGCCGATCTCTTCGCCCGCGCGCGCCATCATCGGCACGACACCGGCGGTCGAGAGCGTGATGCGCCGCTTCGAAAGCGCGAGCCCATCGCCATGCATGACGATCTTCAGCGCGTCGCGGACATTGTCGAAGTTGTAGAGCGGCTCACCCATGCCCATCATCACGATATTGGTGAGCAGCCGCCCGTCCGCGCAATAGCCGCCCGCATCCTCATCCGCGTCGAGCCCGTCCATCCGTCCCTTCGGCCATTCACCGAGCGCATCGCGTGCGAGCATCACCTGGCCGACGATCTCGCCCACCGTGAGGTTGCGCACGAGCCGCATCGTGCCGGTATGGCAGAACCGGCAGTTGAGCGTGCAGCCGACCTGGCTGGAGACGCACAAAGTTCCGCGGTCGGCATCGGGGATGAACACCATCTCGAAATCGTGGCCGTCGGCCGTGCGCAGAAGCCATTTGCGGGTGCCATCGGTCGAATGCTGCGCCTCGATCACTTCGGGCCGGCCGATGACGAAGCGCTCCGCCAGCCATGGCCGCATGGTCTTGGCGATGTCGGTCATCGCCTCGAATTCGGTCACGCCGCGATGGTAGAGCCAGTGAAACACCTGGCGGGACCGCAGCTTCGCCTGTTTCGCATCGAGTCCGGCGGTTTCGAACAACTCTGCGATCCGCTCGCGTGGAAGGCCGATCAGGTCGACGCGCCCGTCCGCGCGCGGCGTTATGTCGCGGGGGATGGGGAGCGGATCGATGTGCCCGGGGATTTGCATGAGATCGGTATCGGCCATGGGAGCGCGCGATATAAGTGCTCGGTGCCTGCTTGGCTAGCGCAGCCTGGAACAGCCGATGGCGGCCGCGTCCATCGCAGAGGCCGCGCCCTGCAGCTGCCAGCTGTTGGAAAAGCGCGTGCCGGACGCATCTGTGGCCGATACGGTCATGCCTTTTGCCGAGCGCATCGCCGCGATAATCTGCGCGTTCATGCGTTTGTCTGCAGGCCAGGCGTCGCCGCCGCCGCCCGTGAGGTCGAAGCGCTTGCCACCGATCGAAAGGCTGATTCGGGGCTTGTCGGCCATCTTGCGCGACATGCGGAAATGCACCTGATTGCGTAGTCGGCGTTTTGGCCACGTCCCGACAGTGGCATAGGGCTGGTAATCACGCCTCAGACTGCTCCGCTCGGCCATGGCGATGGCATAGCAGCGGGGGGCGAGGGGGTCGCGAAACGCGCCCCAGCTATCGTAGATGCCAAGGCTGTCGCGGGCTGGCAGCGCCGTCGCTGTGCCGAGAAACGCGGCGATTCCGGCAAGGCCACACACCAGTCGACCCACCTTGGGCAGTGGGATGACAGGGAACCTGTTTTGCTGAGTATGCGACATGGCGGCGCCCTCATTGCAGATATGCGGGCGCTAGAAAAGAAGGCGTCCCGGCAATTATGTAGCAAGCGCTTGGACGACTGCAATTCTGGCGCTATAGAGATGGAGTTTTGGAAGGCCCGAGAGCCGCAGATTGGGAGAGAGATGCCATGGAATACAACGTCATTTCCGCCGATAATCATATCCTTGAACCGCGCGAGCTGTTCGTCGAGCGCCTGCCCAAGGAATACCGCGACCGTGCACCGCGCGTGATGCAGGGCGCGGACGGCGGCGACGGCTGGTCGTTCGACGGCAAGACTGTCGAGCGTACGCTGGGCATCGAGGCGACCGCCGGCCGCGCGGTCAAGATCAGCGGCTACAAGTGGGAAGAGATCCTGCCCGGCAATTATGACGGGGCCGCTCATCTCAAGGACATGGACGAAGCGCAAGTCGACGCCGTCATGCTCTACCCCTCGGTCCCGCTCATGAGTTGGTCGATGCATGACGATCCGTTCGCGCTCGCCATGATGCAGACCTTCAACGACTGGGTGATCGACGATTTCTGCGCGACCGATCCGAGGCGGCTGATCGCCCAGCCGATGATGCCGGTCAACCACGGCATGGATGTGTTGCTGGCTGAACTGGACCGCGTGCTCAAGAAGGGCGTGAAGGCGGTGCATGTCCCGACTTATCCCGACAAGGTCTGGTGGGACGAGTGGTGGGACCCATTCTTTGCGGCTGCAAGCGAAGCCGATGTGCCGCTATGCATTCACCGCACATCGGGTGGCACTGATCCTTCGGGCAAGGGCGTATTCGAATTCAACCTGCCGGGTCTCGGGCCCGCGGGCACGGTTCACCGGTTCTTTGCCAGCATCGAGCCGTTCACGAAGATGATCTACACCGGCGCGTTCGCACGCAATCCAAAGGTCAAATTCGTGCATGCCGAAGTCAACTTCGGCTGGGTGCCGTTCTGGATGCAGACGCTCGACGAGATCTACGAGAAGCAGAAGGGCTGGGCCCGTTTCGGTACCGAGGAAAGGCCCAGCGCTGCGCTTGGCCGCAACATCTTTCTGACCGTACTCGACGACAAGAACGGATTCGACCAGGTCGCTGCCGTACCGCAGCTCGCCGATATCGCATTGTTCTCGATCGACTATCCGCACTCGATCTGCTTGTGGCCAAATACTCCGGACGACATCGCGCGCTCGACCGTCAATTGTCCGGAAGATGCCAAACAGAAGATCCTCGCCGGCAATGCGGTCAGGGTCTTCAATCTGGATTAGGTTTTCGCGCGGTTACCCCACACTGCGCGGATCACGGTGCGGTGAATGGCAAAGAGAACGAACGGAGTGACGAAACTCACCGCCGCTCGAACTCACATCGTTTGCAGATGACGCCATCAGCCGGATCGCGCCGGGCTGGCGACGCGACCACGAGTCGCCGGCCCGGCAAACAGCCTAGCCCTTCAACGCGAAGGGCGCCACCGCCGAAGTGCGGTCAGGCGACTTCGCGGTAGACTTCGCCGATCTTCTTGCCGTCCTCGAAATAGCCAAGGCCATAGTCGCCCTTGATGGTCGAACGCACGGTGCGGCGGGGATATTTCGGGTCGTTGCCTTCAACCGCATGCAGCATCCGGTGGTTGTCCCAGATGACCATGTCGGTCTCCTCCCACTTGTGCCAATAAGCGCTGGTGCCCTTGCCCATGCTGACAATCTGCTGGCAGATTTCCTCGAACAGGGCTTCGCCCTCCGGATCTTCGTGGTGTTCGATGCCGGAGGCCATCCATGGGCCGACATGCAGAACCTTTTCGCCGCTCTCGCGAGTCCATACCGCCGGGTGCATTGCGCGCGGGAAGATCGCCACTTCCTTGAGCAGGTCGGGATTTTCCGGCCATGTCCCGAGGATCTTGAAATTGACCCCGAAGCGCATCCGCGAAAGCCGCGTGTCGAGCGTGTAGATGATGTTGAGGCCTTCGATGCGCTCGCGCAATTCCTTCGGGAACTGGCGATAGCACTCGATGCCGTCCATGAAGCCGGTGCGGCCGTTTTCAGGCACGGTCAGCGGGCAGCGCAGCACGCCGGCGTAGTTGAGCTCGTCGTTGTAGCAATGGTCGAAATGCCAGGGCGAAAAGCGTCCGACCACCTTGCCTTCGACCTCCAGCAGCCCGTCGAGATCGTTCGGGTCGGTCCTTCCTTCATAGAGCATGTCGATCACGCCCTCGGCGGCGTCGCCGGTCTCGTCGTCGCGCTTGGTCGCCTTGGTCGGATGGTCCTTCAGCGGTCCGAAGATCTTCGAAAGCGCCACCTGCATCTTGGCGCTGGGCTCCATGTTCCTGAACACGATCATGCCGCGTTCCTTGAAGACGTCGCGGATCTGCTGGCGGATCGCCTCGTCATCGATATTGTCCCAGGTGACGCCGTCGATCTCAGAGCCGAAGCTGAGGTCGTGCTGCAGATTGCGAACGGTAATTCCTGTCATGTCAATTCCCTCTCCGCCGGTCAGGCGACTTCGCGGTAGACTTCGCCGATTTTCTTGCCGTCCTCGAAATAGCCGTGGCCGTAATCGCCCCTGATCGTGGTGCGCAGCGTCTGGCGGGGATATTTGGCGTCACAGCCCTCGACCGCGTGGAGCATCCGGTGGTTGTCCCAGATCACCATGTCGGTCGGCTCCCACTTGTGCCAGTATGCGCTGGTGCCGAGCCCGCGGCGGTTGATCTCCTGGCAGACCTCCTCGAACAGCGCGTCGCCGTCCTCGTCCTCGCGGCCTTCGACGCCGACCGCCATCCAGGGTGCGGCGTGCAGCACCTTTTCGCCGGTTTCGCGCGTCCACACTGCCGGATGCATCGCGCGCGGGAAGATCGCCACTTCCTTGAGCAGCGCTGCGACCGCGGCCGAATTGTCTTCCATCGGCGTGAAGTTCACCGCGAAGCGCATCTTCTCGAGCCGCGTGTCGAGCGTGTAGATGATGTTCTTGCCTTCGATCCGGTCGCGCAGCTCCTTGGGAAACTGGCGGTACAGTTCGATACCGTCCATGAAGCCGGTGCGGCCATTGACCGGCGCCACGATCGGCGAACGCAGCACCCCGGCATAGTTGAGCTCATCGTTATAGCAATGGTCGAAATGCCACGGTGCGAAGCGGGCGAGCACTTGGCCGTCCTTCTCGACCAGCCCGCCGGCGCCGTCGTTGGGTGAATCGGGATCGTAATGCATGTCGATGACGCCCTGGGCCTCCGCGCCGATTTCCTCGTCGCGCGGCGTGGAAGTGGTCGGGTGATCCTTGAGCGGCCCGAAGATCGTCGAGACCGCGACCTGCATCTTCGAGCTGGATTCCATGTCCTTGAACACGATCATGCCGCGTTCGACGAAGGTGTCGCGGATCTGCTGGCGCACGGCTTCGTCTTCGATGTTGGACCAGTCGAGCCCCTCGACGATGGAGCCGAAGCTGAGGTCGTCCTGAAGGTTGCGGATTGTGATGCCTGACACGGAGTCCTCCCAAGTGCTTGCTTGGGTATCGCCCATAGCGCGGTTTCGCGCAGCTTTCACGTGCAAAGATGAGGCGCAAGATTGGTGGAAATACGCAATGGCTGTTTGAGCTCGCTTCAACCACGTCCCGTTACCACGTGCCCATCCGCCCTCGTTCTCCAGCAGCACGGCAGCAGACAAACATGTATCTGGAAAAACTGGACAAAGAGCTTGCACAGTGCCTGGGGACGAGGGCGATGCCCTCGGCGGGAACCTACGAGCTGGTTGTGATCGGCAGCGGGCCTTCGGGCCGCCGCGCCGCCGTGCAGGCCGCCAAGCTCGGCAAGCGGGTGTTGGTGGTCGAAAGCCGACTCAAGGTTGGCGGCGTTTCGGTCCACACCGGCACGATTCCCTCGAAAACCCTGCGCGAAACCGCGCTCAACCTTTCCGGCTGGCGCGAGCGCGGCTTCTACGGTCAGTCCTACCGCGTCAAGCAGGACATCGGCAGCGACGACCTTTCGATCCGCCTTTGCAAGACACTGCAACACGAAGTCGACGTGCTGGAACACCAGTTCCTGAGGAACGGTGTGGAGACCATGGCGGGCAGGGCGCGCTTCCTCGATCCGCAAAGCATCGCGGTGGAAACCGGCATCGGCACCGAGGTGGTGGTCGAGGCCGAGCGCGTGCTGATCGCGGTCGGCACCGTGCCGTTCCGCCCCAAGAACGTCGATTTTTCCGATCCCGACATCATGGACAGTGACGAGGTGGTGAGCCTCCACCGGCTGCCGCGCTCGCTCACCGTGATCGGCGCGGGCGTGATCGGCATCGAATATGCTACCATTTTCAGCGCGCTCGACGTTTCGGTCACCATCGTCGAGCCGCGCGAGACCTTCCTCGACTTCGTCGACCGCGAGATCATCGACGAATTCGTCCACGAGCTGCGCGATCGCGGCGTGCGCTTCCGCATGGGCGTGGCGGTTGAGAAGGTCAGGCGCGGCAAGGACGGAAAAGTCTGGACGTTGCTCGAAGACAAGCGCGTCGTCAAAAGCGAGATGGCGCTCTATTGCGCCGGTCGCATGGGCGCGACCGCAGAACTGGGGCTGGAGCATTGCGGCATCGACACCGACCGGCGCGGCCGCCTGTCCGTCGATCCCGAAAGTTTCCAGACTTCCGTGCCGCATATCTATGCCGCCGGCGACGTCATCGGCTTCCCGAGCCTCGCCTCGACCTCGATGGAACAGGGCCGCATTGCCGCCTGCCACGCCTTCGGCCTGCCGGTCCATGCGCCGCCCAGATACTTCCCCTACGGCATCTACGCCGTCCCCGAAATCTCGACCGCCGGGCAAAGCGAGCAGGAAGTGCGCGAGGCCGGCATCGCCTACGAATGCGGCATCGCCCGCCTGCGCGAAACCTCGCGCGGCCACATCATGGGCCTCGACAAGGGGCTGATGAAGATGATCTTCTGCGTCAGGACGCGCCGCCTGCTGGGCGTCCACATCATCGGCGAAGGCGCTACCGAACTCATCCACATCGGCCAGGCGGTGCTGAACCTGAAGGGCACCATCGACTATTTCATCGAGAACACCTTCAACTACCCGACGCTGGCGGAGGCCTACAAGATCGCGGCGCTGGATGCGTGGAACCGGATGTAGCCGCAGCCTGGTAGGGCAGGTTATCAATTGCGTTAGGTAATCTGGCGCAATCCGTGCTATATAAGCCATGCTGACGTTGTATCTGCGACGGGTCTTGGCGCTGTGTGTCTGGCTCTGCGGGAAATTCTTCCCGCGACCTGCGCTACCGGCAACTTCCTTTCAATTGACGACATGACGCACGACAGGTGCTGCAATTCCACAGCGCCGAACCACCGTTTCTTGAAAGGAAACACATCATGCCAATCGGCACAGTCAAATTCTTCAATACCGACAAGGGCTATGGCTTCATCCAGCCGGAAGACGGCGGGAAGGACAGTTTCGTCCATATTTCCGCGGTCCAGGCCGCCGGAATGCAGACGCTGGATAAGGAACAGCGCGTGTCCTACGAAGTGGAAACCGGCCGCAACGGCAAGGAATCCGCGGTCAATCTCGCTTCGGTCTGAATCCGACCGTCCAAGTTGCGGGCAGGACGGCGACGTGCCGCCTGCCCGCAACGGCATTCTCACCGGAGGTTGCAGCATGGCCCTCACATTCGACTTTTGCGACACCCGCGCCCGGGAAGCGGCCGAGGCCGCCGAGGAAGCCACGCTCGATAACTTGCGGGATCAGGCCTTGCGCTCCGAAGCGGCGTGGCGGGCGATGGCCGACCAACTGCGCGCGGTCCACGAAG
>CAYPFE010000077.1:569-9965 GCA_964409895.1 uncultured Novosphingobium sp. | reverse complement strand
AACACGTCGATAAGTTTCACCAGCTTGTTTTCAAAGTGTTTCCCAATGGCGAGACACTGGCAAGCCCGCCGCTTCTTTCTCTCAACGAGAACGATTTTCTCCATAGTGACCGGTTCTTGATGTATCGCATCACTGACGACTTGGAAATTGACCGAGTCTATCTGGAAAACGGCAAGATTTTGAGCGCCGGCGACTGGGAGTATCTCAAGGCGCATCCGGAGCTCCGCCGCAGCCCACCAGCACCAGTGACAGCGCGACGAGGGCCGCAAATGGCCTCACAGTTTGAAACCCCCGCTCGCCTCGATGTTCTGCGCCGTCATCCAGCGGCCCAGTGGTGAGGCGATGGCATAGACCATGTCTGCAATCTCCTCCGGCTGGCCGAAGCGGTTGAGCGCGGTAACATCCGTCACACCCCGGGCCGCCTCGGGATCGTTGACGATATAGTCGTTGGTCGGACCGGCGGTGAAGCCCGGGCCGAGCGAGTTGACGGTAATGCCACGCTTGCCGAGGTCCTGCGCCATCACCCTTGTGAAGGCGTTCAGCGCGCTCTTGGCCATGGTATAGACGATGATGTTGGGATCGGTCAGCCGCGCGCCGACCGAGGAGATGTTGATCACCCGGCCGAAATCGTTGATCTTGTGGTAGAAAGCCTTGGTCAGGAAGAAGGCGCCGCGCAGGTTGTTCGACATTTCCTGGTCGTACATTTCCTCGGTGACCTCAGTGATTGGCGCATAGTCGCCACCGCCAATGTTGTTGACGAGTATGTCGAGCCCACCCGAGCCTGTTCGCTTCGTCAGCTCCGCCTCGACGGCTGCGGCGAGCTTGATCGCTTCGGCTTCGGGGCCTAGCTTCGCCTGCACAACAAAGGCCTCGCCACCCTCTTCCTCGATCCGGCGCACAGTCTCTCTCGCCGCCGCCTCATCAGAGGCATAGTTCACCGCGACCAGCGCGCCTGCCTGTGCCAACCTTAGCGCCATATGCACGCCGAGCCCCCGGCTCGCACCCGTCACCAGCGCAGTCTTGCCGGCGAGATCCTTCTCCATCGCTTCAACTCCCCAGATCCTGTTCTCAATCCTGTCAAGCAACGATCGCGCGGCGGCAGAATTCCCAGAGACTCTTGGCCAAGACCTGCCGCCTCTCGCGATCCGATCCGCCACCGTCTCCTGCGATCAGTTCGGTATGCGCGGTGGTCGCCACGATGTTGTAGACCAGCCTTGCCTGTAGGTCGGGATCGGCCTCGCGGCACTGCCCGGTTCGGATACCCTCCCTGACCTGCGCGGCAATCAGGTCGAGCAGCGGGCGCAGCGCCGCCTGCAATTCATCGGGCCTCGTTTCGGCGAGCCGCAGGTGCTCTCTCGCCATCGCGGCGCTGCGTCGGTCCATCGCCTCGCCAAGGTCCTGCTCGAACGCGTATCGCGCCAGCACGATGCCTTGAGCGATCTCGCGGATCGTTTCGAGCGGATCGTTCAATTGCCTGGCCAGCGCCGAGTAATATTCTGCCGCGCCCTGCAAGCTCGTCTCGAAGACAGCGAGCACGAGGTCGTCCTTGCCCGAAAAGCAGTCATAGAACGCTCGTCGCGCAAGGCCTGTTCGCGCCAGCACCGCACGGATGGTCAGACCCTCGAGTCCTGCTTCGTCGAGCAACCGGTATGCCGCTGTGACGATCTGCTGACGGCGCTCGTCTCCGCCAAGGCCGGGAAGATCTGCCGGATCGGGGGCAAGAGTTTCCATGCCGTCCGGTTACGCTGTGCAGTGCCTGCGGTCCAGCCTTGTATCCTTCGGCGAAACCCCTATCGGGAAGCGCAACCGGCATTGACATGCCGGGCCGCAACGCGGTAATTTTTTGAGAACGACGTTCTCATACCAATTCGCACCTCCGGGAGTACCGAATGCCGAAAGTCACCTATGTCGCCCATGATGGCACACGCACCGATGTCGATGTGCCCGAGGGGGATAATGTCATGCAAGGCGCTTTGTTCAACGGCGTGGAGGGCATTGTCGGCGAATGCGGGGGAGCGCTCGCATGTGCCACCTGCCACTGCTATATTGACGATGCGTGGTGGGACCGCATCGGCGGCCCGGCCTCGCAGGAAGAAACCGACATGCTGGGCCAGGCGGCGGCAGAGGTGAAGCCCCACAGCCGGCTCGGCTGCCAGATCAACGCAACGCCCGAAATCGAAGGGCTTGTCGTCCATATGCCCGAGACGCAATACTGAACCCGCAAGAAGGCGAGGAGACTGAACAATGGCAAGCGCACCCGGAACGGAATTCAATGTTCCCGATCACGTCCCGCCCGAACTGGTCCGTAACGTCGGGCTGATGCTGAACCCGGAATTCCTCGCCGATCCCTACGATTTCCTGCCGAAGCTGCACGACACCATGCCGCCGGTCTATTATGACACCGACCCCCGGATGGGCGGCGGCTGGGTGACGATCAAGCACGACCTCGCCTTCAAGGCGCTGCGCAATTCCGAGAATCTCACGATCGAAACCACGCAGATCTTCCCGCGCGATCCCGATCCCGAGAAATATTTCCACCTCATCCCGCAGGAGCTCGATCCCCCGATCCACCGCAAGTTCCGCAACGTCCTCGATCCTTACCTTTCGCCCAGAGCAGTGCTTGCCCTCGAGAATGACATCCGCACGCTCGCCAACGATCTCATCGACAAGTTCATCGACAAGGGTGAGTGCGAATTCGGCGCGGAATTCGCCCGCCCGCTTCCCGTCACCGTGTTCCTGCGCTTCATGGGCCTGCCGCTCGAAATGACCGAGCAGTTCGTCACCTGGGTGGTTGCCCTGATCAAGTTCGCCGAGCGCGACCTTGCCGTGAAGATCATGGGCGAGATCAAGGAATACATGACCGGCGTCATCGAGGAAAAGCGCAAGAACCCCGACGATGGCGCGATCAGCCATATCGTCCATGGCCGGATCGACGGCGAGCCGCTCAAGGAGCGCGACATCTATGGATTCGTGTTCTTCCTGTTCATCGCTGGCATCGACACCGTGTTTGCCGCGCTCAACAACAGCTGGGTGTGGCTGGCGCGCAACCCCGACCGCCGCCACGAGATGATCGCCGATCCCGGAAACATCGACAACCAGGCCGAGGAACTGCTGCGCATGTTTGGCGTGACTTTCTCAGGCCGGACGCTGATCAAGGATTACGAGCTCGGCGGCGTGCAGATGAAAAAGGGCGAGCGCATCATGGCGCTGCTGCCCGCCTGCAACTACGACCCCGACGTCTTCCCCAACCCGCGCGAAGTCCGCTTCGACCGCCCGCGCACGCCGATCCTGTCCTTCACCGGCGGCGTCCACGCCTGCATGGGCGCGCATCTCGCCCGGCTGGAGTACAAGATTGCGCTGCAGGAATGGCTGCGGCGGATTCCGGACTTCGAGATCAAGCCCGGAACCGATATCCGATATCCGCCAAGCGGCGTGGTCGGCCCGGAAACGGTCCACCTGGTCTGGTAAGGGCCGTCGCTACGCCTCCCCCGCCGCCAGCACCTCAAGCAGCGCCGCGTTGAAGCCCTCCGGCCGCTCGTACATCGCCCAGTGGCCGGCGTCTGTCACCACGCGGAATTGCGCGTCGGGGAAGTACTCGCGCAGCACCTTTTCCTGAACCTCCGGGCCGGGATGGGGCCGGTCGAATTCGCCCCAGATGGCATCGACGGGCACCCTCACCTCAGGGAAGATGCGGATCAGCTTGTCGGGGAGCACCTTGCCCGGCACCTCCATGCGCGACTTGCGGGCGTTGGGGACGAGCTGGTGGATGGCGTAGGCGTCGGCGCTGTCCGGGTGATGAAGCATCAACCCAAGCAGGTTGCGCTTGATTGCGGCGCGGCGCTCCTCGCCTTCCAGCCCGCTGACCCGTCCGATATCGGTCTGGCCCAGCGGCGTGTCGAGACCGCCACAGCCGACAAGGATCACACGCCTTGCGACATCGGGGCGATAAGCAGCAGTATAGGTCATGGCGACGCCGCCGAAGGAAAAGCCGCAAAGGTCGACCGGCAGGGCATCGCCCAGTATCTGGTGCAGCCCGTTCGCCACCGCCTTGGCGATACCGTGGTAATCGTCGGTCTCCGGAGACGCTGAATCGCCATGGCCCGGCAGGTCGGCGACGATCAGCCGGCGATGTCGCGACAGCTCCTCGATATTGCGGATCCAGTGCGACCAGCAGCCTTGCGAGCCATGGGCCAGCACCAGCGGCTCGCCTTCGCCCCAGATGTGCCAGACCATGGTGCCATCACCGCAGGGCGTCTCCACTCGCTCGGCGAGAGCTTCGAAATGGGCGATATAGGCTTCGGGATCGGTATTCCTCAGCGCATCGACAGAACTCATGCGTAACGTCCGCCCACCACTTCGTCCTGAGGGAATGCGCTTTCGATCGCCGCAAGGTCATCCGCGCCGAGTTCGATCGCGGCGGCCCCGGCGTTCTCCTCCAGCCTCTCGATCTTGCGCGTGCCGGGGATCGGCGAGACGTCGTCGCCCTGCGCCATCACCCAGGCGAGCGCGAGCTGGCCGGCGGAATGCCCGGTCTTCTGCGCCAGCGCATGCAACGCCTCGACCAGCCGGTAGTTGGTTTCGGCAGCCTCGCCCTTGAAGCGCGGCATGGCGGCGCGCCAGTCGCCTTCCGGCACTTCGCCGGGCTTGAGCGAGCCGGTGAGGAAGCCGCGGCCCAGCGGGCTGAACGGGACGAGGCCGATGCCCATCTCCCGCAGCGCCGGCAGCATTTCCGCCTCGACGTCGCGGGTCCACAGCGAATATTCGTTCTGAAGTGCTGTCACCGGGAAGGTCGCATGCGCTCGGCGGATAAGGTCGAGCGGAGCTTCGGACATGCCGAAATGCCTGACCTTGCCTTCCTTCACCAGCTCGCCGACAGTCCCGGCGACATCTTCGATCGGCACATCGGGATCGACGCGGTGCTGGTAGAACAGGTCGATACGGTCGGTGCGCAGGCGCTTGAGCGATGCCTCACAGACTTCGCGGATGTGCGCGGGAGTGCTGTCGAAGCCGGTTGTGGAGCGTCCCGCCCTGACGTTGGCACCCTTCTCCGGATCGATCCTGAAGCCGAACTTGGTGGCGATGACGACCTCGTCGCGCACGGGTTCCAGCGCCTCGCCGACCATCTCCTCGCTGGTGAAGGGGCCGTACATCTCGGCGGTGTCGAAATGCGTCACGCCCAGCTCGACCGCGCGGCGCAGCAGCGCATTGGACTCGTCGCGGCTGAGCTTCGGGCCATAAGCGCCGCTGATGCTCATACAGCCGAGCCCCAGCTTCGAGACTTCCAGTCCCTGCCCCAGAATGCGCATCTCCATCGGCTTTCTCCCTCAATCCGTTCTTCGCCAGCGCAATGGCGCAAATAGTCCGGGGCGGCAATGGCGATGCAGCGCGAGTCAATTTTCCCTTCCAATCCGCGCGGCAAAGCTCCAGCCTTCCAGGCGAAAACGGATTCGGTTCGGAAGGGAGAGGCATGGCTGGCGAACTCGAAGGCAAGGTAGCAATCGTCACCGGCGGCGCGCGAGGGCTCGGGCGCGGCGTGGTCGAAGTGTTCGTCGAGGAAGGTGCGCGCGTCGTCATCGCCGACCTGCTTGAGGAGGAAGGCAACGCCGCTGCTTCCGAGCTTGGCAAGGCCGTGCGCTTCCACCGCACCGACATCTCCAGCCGCGACGAAGTTCAGGCGCTCGTCGATTTCGCCGTCTCGGAATTCGGTAGCCTGAACGTGATGATGAACAACGCCGGCCTGTCCGACAATGACGCGGCTTCGGTGCTCGACGCCGATTTCGCGGCTTTCGAGAAGATCATGGCAGTCAACGTCAAGGGGGTGATGCTGGGCACCCAGATCGCCGCACGGCACATGGCCAAGCACGGCGGCGGATCGGTGATCAACACCAGTTCGATCAGCGGCATCCATGCCGGTTTCGGCTTCTTTTCCTACCGCGCGTCGAAGGCGGCTGTGGTCAATTTCACCAAGACGGCGGCCTGCGAACTCGGCGTGCATCTGGTGCGGGTCAACTGCATCTGCCCGGGCAATATCCCGAGCGAAATGGGCACCTTCGCCACCGCTCCGGGAGAGGATGCGGCAAAACAGGCGCGCATCCGCCAGGCCGTCAACGACGAGCGCATGGGCTGGCAGCCGCTGAAACGCCAGGGCGCCGCGCGCGACATCGGCAATGGCGCGCTCTACCTCGCCAGCGACCGCTCGGCGCAAGTGACCGGGCAGATACTGGCGATCGACGGCGGCGCGACCTGCGGCGACGCGAAAAGCCAGATCGCCGCGATCCTCGAAGCGCGGGCGGCAGCCGAAGCGGAATTCGGATAACATCGATGCACGGGAGATGAGACCATGACAGAAGGTGGAATATCGCGGCGCGAGACGCTGGCCGGCACCGGAGCAGCGCTGGCGGCTGCGGCCCTCGCCAGGCCCGCCATCGCTGCGGGACATGAGCATGCAGGAGGAGACAAGGAAATGTCACTCGATATGAGCAGCGGCCTGCCGCCCGAGAGCGAATACGTCCTCACCGAATTCCAGACCGCCAAGGGCATGCAGGAAGGCATCAACTGGTGGCTTTGGGACGATGCCGGAGAATTCTGCATGCCGCGCTTCGCGGTCGAATGCATGACGCCCGACTGGGACACGCCGCATATCCAGCTAAGCTTCGCCAGCGCGGACGGCCAGCAACTGATGCGCAGCTGGAGTGAAGCACCGGTCCACAAGAAGATCGACGCCGACGGCAATGCATCCCATTTCGGCGCCGGACCGCTGTGGTTCGACTGCATCGAACCCTTCCACCGCTACCGCGCGCGCTACGAGGGCGCGCCGATGGCCGGCACGTTCGAAGAGATGCTTGCCCCTAACTTCACGACCGAAAGGCTAAGCGCGCTGCAATTCGATATCGAGGCGGAGTGCGTGGTTCCGGCCTGGGTCCAGGGTTCCATGTCGGGCGACGCCAAGGAGCGGATGAAGGACGGCACCGTCGAAGGCGAGTTCATGGGCGGCGACCGGCTCGAACAGCTGATGAAGGTCAAGGGCACGATCAACTACGACGGGAAGGTCCGCGAATTCACCGGCGGTGCGCTGCGCATCCGCCGCGCCGGCATCCGCAACATCACCGGCTTCTGGGGCCATTGCTGGCAGTCCGCCGTGTTCCCGAGCGGCAAGGCCTTCGGCTACATTGCATATCCCCCAAGGCCCGATGGCGCGGAATCCTATAACGAGGGCTTCGTGTTCCTGGGCGATGGCGAACTGATCCCGGCACGCGCCGCCAGGGCGCCGTGGCTCAACCGCTTCCAGTATTCGGGCGAGGATGTATCGCTGGTCATGGAAACCCATGACGGGCGGCAGTACGCAATCGGCGGCACGTCGTTCGGCGGCATGCCGACCATCGGCAGGGACGATTCCGTAATGCCTCCGCTGTTCCAGTCTATCGCGCGTTACAGCTGGGACGACGAGGAAGCCTACGGCATGATGGAGCGTTCGAACCTGCGGGAAAAGATGACCATGCCCGCTTGACCGGAATTGCAGCGCGGTATGTTCATTTTCCGAGGGAGTTCGAAATAGTGAAAACCTTTTCGAGTTTTTTGTAGGGGAATGGAATTGTCCAACATTTCTGCGCGTCGCCGTCGCGACGCTGTTCGTCTGCTCGCTTGCACCGCAACGGGCGCGTGGATCCTGGCCACGTCGGGCGTCGCTTTCGCGGCCGAGGATGACGGCGTCATCATCGTCACCGCGCAGAAGCGCGAACAGAACATCCAGGAAGTGGCGGTTGCGGTCACCGCGTTCGGAACCGAGGAACTTCAGTCCAACCGTGTGGTCAACATTACCAATCTCACCGGACTCGCGCCGGGGCTGGTGACGCGCGCCAACGCGGGCGGGCTCGCCTCTCCGAACATCGCGATGCGCGGCGTTTCCGCCAGCGCCTCGGTCCCGAGCCAGGACCGCCAGGTTTCGTTGTATCTCGATGGCGTCTATGTCGGCGGCAACCGCGGCTCGATCTTCGACCTGCCCGATCTCGAGCGCCTCGAAGTGCTGCGCGGTCCGCAAGGTACGCTGTTCGGCCGCAACTCCACGGCGGGCGCGATCAGCATCATTACCCGCGAACCAAAGGACGAGATGGGCTTCCGCCAGGACGTCACCGTCGGGAATTACGCCCAGCTCAAGACCCGCACCACGCTGGAAACCGGCAAGTTCGGCCCGTTCAGCGCATACATCACCTATTCGCATGACGAGCGGCGCGGCGATACCAGGAACCTTGGCGCGGGCACTCTGCTGGATCGCACCGATCCGTTCTGGAACATCGGCAAGCAGACCTCGCCAAAATGGCTGCGCGGCCACAACAAGGAAAGCATTTTCGCGGCCCTCAAGTTCGAACCTTCCGACAATTTCAAGGCGACCTACAAGTTCGACTGGTCCGATGTTGTCGATTATCCCGAGGTCCGCACCGTGGTGACGATCAACCCCCTGTCAGGTGCGGGCGGGTTGCTCGGTGTCCTGCTGTCGACACAGACCCCTGGCGGGGGACGATATGGTGCCACTGGACTCAACCCCAGCAACCGCAGGCCCAAGGCGTTCAACAACGCCTGGACACAGGCTGGTTACCTCAAGACTCAGGGCCACAACTTCACCATGGAGTGGGAAGCCACCGACAACCTGACCGTCAAGAACATCTTCGCGTACCGCAAGGCGGAGTCATACGGTCCGACCACCATCGTCGGTCTTGACGGGCTCGAAATCACCGCGGCTACTGCATTCGCAGCAAGCTTCTTTCCGAACGGCTTCGGCATATTCAACTTCGGCGCCAATGCAGCTATCGGCGGGCTCTATTCGGTCTATGGCGGCAACAATGCCGGCAAATACCATCAGTACAGCGACGAGCTCCAGTTCAACTGGGAAGGCGACAGGGTTAATTTGACCGCCGGCCTGCTGTGGTACAAGAGCTACGAAGACTTCGGCCTGCCGGGTTACAACGGCAACATCGCGTTCCAGGCCCTGCCACTGAACACCAACCTCGTGCCCTTGGGCAACATTGCGCAACAGTTTTCGAGAACGACGTCGATAGCGGCCTACCTGCAAGCCGAAATCGAGCTGGCCGATCAGCTCAACCTCGTCCTAGGCGGCCGCGTCACCCAGGACAAGAAGCGCGGAAACCTGGAGACCGGCGGCGCCTTTGTTGGTGACAGGCAGACAGGCTCGATCGTCAGCACAGCGCAAGCCCCCCTCGTGAACAACCCCTTCACCTTCAAGAAGACCAAGCCGACCTTCTCGATCGGCCTGAACTATAAGCCCAATGACGACGTGCTGCTCTTCGCCAAGGTTTCTACCGCGTTCCTCTCCGGCGGCGCAGTCGGCCCGTTCGCCTTCGCTCCCGAAACCGTCACCGCGGCCGAGGCGGGTATCAAGTC
>CAYPFE010000077.1:0-559 GCA_964409895.1 uncultured Novosphingobium sp. | reverse complement strand
TTCAACGCCACCGTCTGGTTGGCGAAATACAAGCACAGCCAGGCCGCCAGCAGCGGCTCGGTCGTCGGCCAGCCGCAGCTCAGCGTCATTGTCATCGACAACGGCCCGCTCAATGCATGGGGCATCGAACTCGAAACGGTGATCAAGCCGGTCGAGGGTTTTACCCTGACTGGCACTCTCGGCATCACGCCCAAGCACAAGCTGACCAACCCGAACGCCACCTTCTATCCGGGCCAGGACTATCAGCACGGCTCGATCTCTAAGTTCGTCGGCAGCGTCGCCGCGCAATATGAGACCCAGCCAATCTTCGGCGACGCCACCATAGTGTTCCGCCTGGACGCCAATTACCAGGGCAAGTACCGCATCATCGGTGACAACAATGTCGATAATCCGGCCTCCGCCACCTATATTGCTGCTTTCGCACCCCTGGAGTTCAGCCCGGCACGATGGCTGGTGAACGGTCGTGTCGCGCTGCGTGACATCGAAGTTGGTGGCGGCAATGTCGAAATCGGGGTGTGGGGCCGCAACCTGTTCAACGTCGACAAACCGCTGTTCCCGT
>CAYPFE010000076.1:0-10002 GCA_964409895.1 uncultured Novosphingobium sp. | reverse complement strand
CGTGAAGCTGATATAGCCGATCAGTCCGCAGACCAGGCTCAGCCCTTCAAGCAGTCCGATGTGCGAGTCCGCCAGCATCCACAGCATGACCAACGCGACCCCGATCATGAGGGGTGCATCAAGGCGGATGAGCCTTGCGTGCACTTCCAGGGCGCGTAAAGCGGCACCGCTCCCGAGGATCAGACCGATACATTCAAGTGATCGCGCGACAGCTCGTCCAGCGTCCGGCAGCCGATCATCGCCAGCGCGCGGTCGGTTTACTCGTGCAGGATCGCCAGCGCCCGGGACACGCCTGCCTCGCCGCCCGCCGCCAGCCCATAGAGCGTCGCGCGACCGACCATCACCATCGAAGCACCCATGGCAATGGCTTTCAGCACGTCCGCGCCGCGCCTGAATCCGCCATCGACGATCACCGTCACTTTCGGTGCAACCGCATCGACGATTTCGGGCAGCGCGGCGAACGAGCCGACCGCGCCATCGAGGCTGCGTCCGCCGTGGTTCGAGACGATGATCCCGTCGCAGCCAATCGAGGCCGCGATCTTTGCATCCTCGGCGGTCGAAACACCCTTGGCGACCAGCGCGCCGTCCCATTTGCGGCGCAGCTCGCGCAATTCGTCCCAGGTGAAGTCAGAGGCAGTATCGACGAAGGAAAATGTCCCGCCCCAGAACTTGCGCTCGCCTTCCGGCATGTCGCGGACTTCGGGGAAGCCGCCCGACAGCAGGTAGCGCGCCAGTGTGCCGAATAGCCAGTGGGGCGCGCCCAGCATGTCGAGATAGGTGCCGAGATGCGCCTGGTGCGGCCCCCAGCCGCTGCGGCGGATATATTCGCGGTTGCCCACCAGCGGCGAATCGAGCGTCACCTGCAGTACATGCACGCCGAGCTCGCGCGACACCGCGACATGGTGATCCATCAGCCGCCGGTCCCTCAGCGGATAGAGCTGGCGCCACAGCAGGTCGCCGCACACGGGCTTCAGCCGCGCCTGTGCGGTGAGGTTGCTGGAGCCGATGGTATAGGGGATGCCAGCCTTGCCGGCGGCGCTCGCGAGCTTGTACTCGCCGTCGTGATGCAGCATCGCTGCGAGACCCGTGACGGCGATGCCGATCGGCATGGCGATATTCTGCCCGAACACCGTCGTCGATATGTCGCGCTGCGAGACATCGATACCGACGCGCTGGCGCAGCAGCACGCGCCTGATGCTCTCGGCATTCTCCCTCAGCGTGACCTCGTCCTCCGAGCCACGGTCGATGTAGTCCCACAATCCGCGCGGAAGCTTGCGGCGGGCGATCTGCGCGAGATCGTCGATGTTCTGGGCCTTCGCAATCCTGCTCATGCCAAGCGTTCACCCGGGGTGAAGGTTACCGGCAGCGACAGGTAGCCGTAGACTGTCGAGCTGTCCGGGATATGCTCGACACGTTCGTCGATCACCCGGTAATCCGGCAGGCGCGTCAGCACCTCGGCCATGCAGATCTGCGCTTCGAGCCGGGTGAGGTTGCGGCCATAGCACTGGTGCACGCCTGCACCGAACGTCAGGTGGCGGTTGGGCTTGCGGCGGATATCGAAGCGTTCCGGCTCGTCGAACTTGGCCGCGTCGTAATTGGCCGAGGCCCAGCACATGAACACCTTCTCGCCCTTGCGGATCAGCTGGCCACCCAATTCGACATCGGCGAGCGCGGTGCGGGCAAGGCCCGGCTGCGGCGAGAAGCAGCGCAGCATTTCCTCGACGGCGGCGGGCATGAGATCGAGGTTGGCGCGCAGGTCCTCGCGATCTTCCGGATGGTGGGCAAGGTGCAGCCAGGCACTTCCCAGCAGCGCCTGCGTCGTTTCCAGCCCGCCGATCACGACATTGAGCATGATCGCGAGATATTCGTCCCTGGTGAGTTCCCTGCCATCGATCCTGGCATTGAAAATCCGCTCGATCATGCCGCCGGGGACGGGATTTCCCTGCTGCTCGTCATAAGCCTTGAGGAACGCCTGTCTCGTCCATTCGAAGCGCTCCATTACGATCCGGATTTCCTCCTCTGCAGGCAGCGGCGCGGCGTTGGCCTCGCGGCGCTCGGCGACATAGTTCGGCCAGTCTTCCAGTGGCAGGCCTGCGAATTTCAGCGTGACGATCGCAGTCAGGGGGGCGGCAAGATCGACCACCAAATCGGCTTCGCCTTTCTCAATGAAGCCGTCGATCAGCTCGCGCACGGTTTGCCGGATGAAAGGACCGAGCCGGACCAGCGCTGCGGGGCTCAGCAATGGATCGAGCAGCTGGCGGTAGACGTCGTGCTCAGGCGGATCGAGATCACCGGGAAGGAACGTCGGCGGATCGTGGGCCTCACGGTTCGACGGGATCGACATGCCCGGCAGCTTTGACCAGTTGGCGTCGTCGAGCACGACCTGCCGGACATCCTCATAGCGGGTCAGCACCCAGAAGCCGCCATAGGCCGGAGTCCACGCAATCGGGCATTCCTCGCGCATGTGGGCGAAGATCTGGTTGAGGTGGTCGGTGAAGTCACGCGAGTGATGATCGAACGCCCGCGCGAACGCCGCGACATCGAATGCGCCTTCACCCATGGCCACGTCCCTTTCCTCTCCACGCGCTTGAATCAATAGATGCTCGGCCGCCCGCGCGCCAGTCTCAAGGGCATTCGGCATTGGCCATCCCCGCGACGACCGCTATGTCAGCCAGTAAAGTTTACGCGAACGGGTGCACGAAACTCCACAAGATTGGCATCATGTTATGCTAAACTTTCCGATACAAATCATTGAATATAATATATCTTCTTCATGATATCTGAAGGGGCGGCGCCAATCAGGATGTGACCTTTCGCATTTGCCGTCTCTCGTTCCCTGATTGGCAGTTCCCACATGCTGTCATGACGACCGGCAGCGGCAGCGCGCCGGCATCGCCCGGCCTATGATAGCCCGAAGGCAGCTCTGTAGGAAATCCATGGCTTGTGCCACATCCGTCGCGCTGGCTATGACTGGATTGCGCAGCAGGCCCGCTGCAAAACGACCGGCCTTAGCCGGCATGGGAGATGCCGATGGAAAAGCGCCCGCACGTATGCCGCAATTGCGGCTCGATCTGCCCGATCATGGTGACGATGGACGGCGACAGGGTGGTCAAGGTCGAGGGCGATTTCGAAGCGCCGATCTATCGCGGTTACACCTGCCCCAAGGGCCGGGCGATCCCGATAGAACACCACAATCCGCGCCGGCTGCTGCACAGCCTTAAACGCCTGCCCGACGGCAGCCGCGTGCCGATCTCGAGCGAGCAGCTGGTCGAGGAGGTTGCCGAGAGGCTGGGCCGGATCATCGATGCCCACGGGCCGCAATCGGTCGCCGCCTATCTTGGCAACGGCGTCGCCTGCCAGCCGGCGGCGGGCGGCATGATGATCAGCTTCCTTGGTGCGATCGGCTCGAAGATGATGTTCTCCTCGGGCACCATCGACCAGCCCGGCCTCGTGATCTCGAACGCGCTCCACGGCCACTGGCAGGGCGGACGCATCCATCCCAACCAGTGGGACACCTATCTGATGGTCGGCGGCAATCCCGTGGTCTCCAAGCAGCACCTGCCGCAGAACCCTGCCTGGTACCTGAAATCGCTCGAACAGGGCGGCACGCGCATGATCGTGATCGACCCGCGTTATACCGAAACCGCGAAGCGCGCGGCGGTGCACCTGCAGGCGATCCCGGGCGAGGACCCAACGGTGCTGGCCGGCCTGATCCACCTGATCTTCGCAATGGGCGGCGTGAACGAGGCATTCGTCGCGGACAATGTCGAGGGCACCGAGGCCCTGCGCGAAGCGGTAGCGGGCTTCACACCCGACTATGTCTGCGCCCGCGCCGGACTGGACAAGGACCAGCTGGTCGCCGCCGCGCGCATCCTGATCGAGGCGGAGCGCGGCGATACCGCGCTCGGCGTCGGCGCATCGATGTCGACGCGCGGCACGCTGGCGGGATATCTCGCGCTGTGCATCCAGAGCCTGCGCGGCTTCTGGACGCGCGAGGGCGATCCGGTGTCGCGACCCAAGGTGCTCACGCCTCGCCGGGACTGGCGCGCGCAGCCAAAGGCGCCGTTCCCGGCATGGGGCTTCGGCCCGGCGACTTCGGTGCGTGGACTGCAGATGACGCTTGCCGGCATGCCGACCGCCGCCATACCGGAGCTGATGACGACCGACGCGCCCGACCGCATTCGCGCCTTCTTCAACCACGGCGGCGCCTATTATTCCTGGCCGGACACGGACAAGACGGTGAAGGCGCTGTCCGAACTCGACCTCCATGTCATGCATGACGTCGAGATTGCCGGCACGTCGCAATATGCCGACTACATCATCGCCACCCACGACCAGCTCGAGACGCCCGCCGTGTCGCAGCTCAACGAGGGCATCGGCGACATCCATCCGGGGTACGACTGGCACGAGCCCTACGCCTTCTACCGCCCCGCCCTGCTTGAACCGCCGGAAGGTTCAGACCTGATGGAAGGCTGGCAGCTCTATTACCGGGTGGCGCAGAAGCTCGGCTTGCAGCTCTCCTTCACCAATTACTTCGGTGCCGACGACGGGCCGCCGCCGCTTTTCGACATGGAAAACGAGCCGACTTCGGACGAGATGATCGAAATGATGTGCGAAGGCTCGACCATCCCCTTGGCAGAAGTGAAGAAACACCCGCACGGCGCTATCTTCGAGGAGGCCCGCGACTGGGTGAAGGCGCGCGATCCCGAATGCACGGACAGGCTCCAGCTCGCCGACGCGGTGATGCTCGAACAGCTCGCCGAGGTACTCACGGAGGACTGGAAGCGCCGCCGCAGGATCGGCGACGACTATCCCTTCCAGCTGATCTGCCGGCGCATCCAGGAGACCACCAATTCCGGCATCAAGCCCGACGGGCTGGTCCGCTCCGGCTACAACCCGCTGTGGATGAACCCGGCGGACATGCAACGGCTGGGCCTTGCCGATGGCGATGAGGTGGAACTATCCTCGCGCCACGGCAACATCCCCGCCTTCGTCGAGGCGGAGGAAACGCTGCGCGAAGGTGTCGTCGCGATGACGCACGGTTTCGGGCCGAAGCCGCACAGCAATTACGACCCGCGCCTCGATGGCTCCAACATCAACCTGCTGCTCTCATGGGAGGACGATCCCGATCCCTATCACGGCATGCCGCGGATGAGCGCGGTGGCGGTGGCGATCCGTGTGAAAGAGGTGGTCGCTTGAACGGTCCTTTCCCCCTCCCTCTCACTCTCGAGGAAATTGACGCCGCCTGGCTGACCGCCGCGCTGCAGGAGAAATTCCCTGGCGTCGCCGTGACCGATTTCGCGTTTGCCGAGGAAATCCGCGGCACCTGCACCAAGTTCCGCCTGAAGCTTGACATGGACGAGGCCGGGCGCGCTGCGGGCATCCCCGAAACTGTCTATCTCAAGGGCGGCTTCGAGGAGCACAGCCGTAAGCTGGTGTTCCTCTCCAAGACCGAGTCGCTCGGCTATCGCGACCTACTGTCGCATTCGCGCCTCAATACGCCCAAGTGCTACTTCGCCGGCTTCGACGAGGAACGGGAACAAGGCATCATCGTCATGGAAGACCTGACGCGGCGTGGCGTCACCTTTGGCGATCCACAGGAACCACGCTCGATCGATCTTGTAGCCAGTTCGCTGTCGCAGCTTGCTGGCTTCCATGCCGAGACCTGGGACTTCCCGGCCCATCCCGAGCCGGGCGGCAGGCTGTCATGGGTCGAAACTGCCCCGCCGTTTTCGCGCGCCAGCCTGCAGCCGGTGCTCGAGCCCGATGTCTGGAACGCCTATGTGCGAATGCCGCGCGGAGCCGCAGCCTCCAACCGTTTCCACGATGTCGCTTGGGCGAAACAGACGCTGCGGGCCATGGACGTGCTTTCGGCGCAAACGCCCAATTGCGTGATCCACGGCGATACCCACCTCGGCAACACCTTCATGGAGCCGGACGGGACGCCGGGCTTCTACGACATCGTGCCGCGCCGCGCCCCGCCAATGGCCGAGGTCTGCTACCACATTACCCTGTCGCTCGATATCGTCGACCGCCAGAAGGCCGAGCGCGACCTGGTTCGGCATTACCTCGAGGAACTGAAACGCCACGGCGTCACCGACGCCCCCGGCTACGACGAAGCCATGCGCCAGCACGCCGCCTTCCTGATCGAGGGCTATGCCCTTGTGCTGACCAACGACCCGTTCTTCCAGCCCGAAGCCCCGATCACCGCCTATGCCGCAAGATTCAGCGAGGCGATGCTGGACAATGATACGGCCGGCGTACTGGCGGGGGTGGAATAGCCCCCTCACCACCCTCGCATGCGCGAATCGCTTTCGAGCACGGTGAACACCGGATTGAGGTGGCTGGAGAACAGCACTTCCTCATCGGCATAGATCGCCTTGCCGATTGCACTGTCGGCAATGCCTGCCTGGAGGTCGTCCCATGCCGTGCGGCTCGGCCACCACAACTCAGTTATGACGTCAAACGGCAATTCAACCGGCACACCGGTGATCGGGTTCGGCTCTGGTGTGACATAACGGCGGACATAGCGCAGCGCGCCGGGCATCGCCTGTTCGCCCAGCTTGCGGTGATTGTTTTCGTAATACTCCCTGAAATCCTGCAATCCCATGCCTGCCTTGCGCTTCAACAGAACGACAAGCTTGAGAATGCCCTCGCTGCCGTCACATTGGCGCGGTGCGTCATATGCAGGCGGATCGGTGAAACCTGCCATGCCGGACTCACATTCCTCGATGGACATCACCGGGTTGTCGTGACCCGCGAAGATGTTCTCCTCGTCCGCATAGACTTGTTCGAACTTGCCGCTTTCGCCCAGCGAGGCCATGCAGCTTTCGAATTCCTCGCGCGACTTCCACCATAGTTCCATCAGGCAATCGAACGGCACTGCGGGCGATTCTCCGAAGGCCATGCCCTGCTCCGGCTGGACGAAGCGGCGCACATAGCGAAGCGCCTGGGGCATCATCGGCGCCAGAAGCGGCGCGTGCTTGTTCCCATAGTAATCGATGAAGTCTTCCATCGACATGCCAGGCTTCCTGGTCAGCAGGCACAGCTGTTTGAACATGACTCGTCATCCTCTCCGCAACCCGCAAGCTAATCGAGCCGCAGCAAGGAGGGAACAGAAGTTTTTGCGCGCTGCCCTTAAAAGCCGGCGCAATCCGCCGTTAACCATGGGCATGACAGCACATGATCCCAATTTGTCGCGAGGGCCCGGAGGGTTGCTACGCTGGTTCGGCTTCACCGGCGGCGATTACGACGCCGCTGAAATATCCCCGGAGGCCGCGCCCGAGCCCAGCCGGGAAGACAGGCGCGAACGCAGGCGGCGCCAACTTCTCGAAGACATCTCCAGCTTCCTCCTGACGCACCGTCTGCAGGTGAGCACCGAAACCCTGTCGATCGCCTATTCGGTTATGACGGGCGGCAATCCCAAGATGGCCCGGATGATCGAGGAGCGAGTCCAAGCACGCCAGCCGATCACGACGGAATGAATCGAGGACATTGCCCGCGGCAACGCCAGTGACGATGGCTCGCGGGCCTTCGATGAGCTGGTCGAACGTCTGGAAACAAGCATCGCCACCTTCGGCGCGACGACCCGGGACGCACAGAGCGCCACCAGCGAATACAACACCGCACTCGAGGAACAGGTCGGCGAGATCGAGCGAGTGGGCGAAACCGGGATGGTCATCTCGGAGCTCGCCACCATCGCCAAGCTGATGCTCACCCGCACTAAGGAAATCGAACGCAAGATCAGCGAGAGCGAAAGGGAAACGAGAGCGCTCCAGAAGAATCTCGAAGATGCCCGGCGCGAAGCGGAGCTCGACCACCTGACCGGCCTGCCCAACCGGCGAGCCTTCGAAACGGTGCTGAAGTCGGAACACGAGAAGGCCGTGATCAACAATGAGCCTCTGTGCGTCGCCTTCTGCGATCTCGACAATTTCAAGCACATCAACGACACACATGGCCACGAGGCTGGCGACCGCGTGCTGCGCAACACCGCCCAGACACTGGCGAAGATTTCGAACGACTACTGCCACGTCGCCCGTCATGGCGGCGAGGAATTCGTCGTGCTGTTTCGCGGCAAGGGCCTGGACGAGGCATTCGCCGAGCTCGACAATACGCGCGAGCAAATGTCGCAAAGGCGAATGGTGAACCGCAAGACCGACAGGCCGTTCGGCATGATCACCTTCTCGGCCGGAATTGCGGACGTGTTGTGCTACGACAACCCCCGCGAAGCGCTCAAGGCTGCCGATGACGCGCTCTATGCCGCCAAGAACAACGGCCGCAACCAGATCGTGAGGGCCGTACTTGATGAAGGACGGCAGGCGGCCTGAACGCATTGCAACCGCAGCATAGCTCGCCTAGCTTCGGTTGGTTGACACCAGCCAATCCGGAGTTTGCGTCCATGTCCCTCTCGCTACACACCGCCGTCGTCCAGACTTATCAGCAGATCCTGCCATCCATCGCGGGCCTGCTCGACAAGGCTGAAGAGCATTGCAAGGCTGGCGGGCTGGATGCCGCCACGCTGGCGGAGGCAAGGCTCGCCGAGGACATGTGGCCGTTTGCCAAGCAGGTGTTCGAATGCGGCCATCATTCTTCGCGCGCCATCGAAGGTGTACGCGCCGGCATCTTCGCCCCTGAAATCCAGCCGGTCGCCTCCGATTTTGCCTCGCTGCGCCAGGAAGTGAGCAGCGCCATGGCGATCGTCGATGCGGTGAAGCCGGGCGAACTCGATGCGATCGCGGATCGCGACATGCTGTTCAAGTTCGGTGAGCACGAGATGCCCTACACCGTATCGGATTTCCTGCTGAGCTTCTCGCTGCCCAACTTCTACTTCCACGCGACCACGGCCTACGGCATCCTGCGTAACCTTGGCCTCAAGGTCGGCAAGATGGACTACCTTGGCCGGCCGCGGATGAAGCGCTGAGCTGCAACTCGGGTCCACATAATGGTATGGTATTGCAGAGGTTGAACCCTGTTCACCTTGCCGCACTTGGAAAGCATTCGGAAACCATAGGCCCAAACCAAGATTTATCAGGTCTCGGTTATTGCACGTGCTCCCCACTCCCTAGTTAGGACAGCACACGCATGACCATTCGCCTTGCCACGGCCACCTCCGGCAACACCTCGGTTATCGCACGCACGCTCTGCATCCCGCTGTTCCGCCGTGGTGCGAATGACAATGGCGCTAGCGAAGACGACGATCGCATGCTGTGGGAAGCGCTGCGCCATTTTGCCGGTCATGGCTTGCACGCAGCCAAGGAGGCTGCCGCCCACGCCGAAGCTGCGCTCGAAGCCGGTGACGCCAAGGAGTTCGAGTGGTGGCAGTCGATATGCGTGAAGCTTGACCGTGGGCTTGGCGCGCGTTTGGCGCAGCTGGCAGCCAAGAGCGCTTGAGGCAGGCCGAACAGGCCCTATCCCTAGTTCAGGGCCGCATTATCGCTATTGCGAACTATTTGCATTTATTACCGCCTTGCTATCCCCAATTTCGCTGTTTTCGCGGTTGCAATAGGCACTCCGCACGCCTAGGGCTCAGCAGAACCATCCGGCGCCTTGCTTGCCGCGGGACGTAGCTGGCCGCCTCTTAATCAGCCCTCCCGCACCCTGGGGAATCCAACGCATATGGCTCGTAAGAAGATCGCGCTCATCGGCGCAGGCATGATCGGCGGCACCCTCGCCCACCTCGCTGCACAAAAGGAACTGGGCGACGTTGTCCTGTTCGACATCGTCGACGGCGTACCTCAGGGCAAGGCGCTCGACCTGGCGCAATGCGGTCCGGTCGAAGGCTTCGACGTCAATCTCAAGGGCACCTCGAGCTACAAGGACATCAAGGGCGCGGACGTGTGCATCGTCACCGCCGGCGTGCCGCGCAAGCCGGGCATGAGCCGCGACGATCTGCTGGGTATCAACTTGAAGGTCATGAAATCCGTTGGCGAAGGCATCCGCGATCACGCACCGAACGCCTTTGTCATCTGCATCACCAACCCACTGGACGCGATGGTCTGGGCT
>CAYPFE010000075.1:0-10002 GCA_964409895.1 uncultured Novosphingobium sp. | reverse complement strand
AGGATGCAACCGGACTTGAAGCTCGACAGCACCAGGTAGTAGTCGAAGTCATTGATGTCGCGGCCTGTGCCAGCGCAGTAGTAGCGCGCCATTTCCTGCTTGGTCGGCATCATGTCTGGATCGTTGATGCCCGTCTTGCTGGACAGCTCCGGGAAGCGCTCGTCGTGCATCCCGCCGCAGAACCAGCCCATGTCGATCATCGGATCGCCAACGGTCGAGAGCTCCCAGTCGATCATTGCTGCGAGCCGCGCGGGCGGCCCCCATTTGAACATCATGTTGGGCGTGCCGACATCGCCGTGGAGGATGCCGGGGTGAGTGGTCGGACGGACATTGTCGCGCAACCACTTCTCGACGATGTCGAAGCCTTCGAACTGGCGCGCCTCATAGCCCGGATAACGCTCGGGATAGCTGCGGAGCTGGCCAGACCAGCGGTCGACCTGGCGTTCGAGGAAATTATCAGGCTTGCCGTAACCCTCGAGCCCGATCGCCTTGTAATCGACATTGGCCAGCTGCACGAGCCCGCCGACGATCGCAAAGGCGATGCCATACTGCCAGGGCATCTTGTCGAACGGAGGTTCGTAGAAAATGACTTCGTCGCGGATATTGGGCGCCCAGCCATCGATCATTTCCATGACGTAGAATGGCATGCCGATTACGGACGGGTCCTCGCAGGTTCCGTATGCCTCGGGATGCGGTACGTCGGTCTGGTTGAGCGCGGTCAGCACGCGCGCTTCCCTCAGCACCCCGCGTTCCGCGCCCGGCGGCGGCGTGGCGGGCGGGCGGCGCAGCACCATCGGCCCTTCCCCGCGGTCGACCGACAGGACGATATTGGACGTCCCGCCGGAAATGATCTTGCGCTCCAGCGGCCCACTGCCCAGCTGAGGCACATTCGCGTCCAGCCATTCGGTGAGCGGCCCGGCTGGCGCTACCTCGTCGAGATCGGCTTCCATTTGCGTCCTTCCAATATCATCCGGCGCGCAGCCGGGTTTCCAGTTGCTTGCGCAGCGCCCGAAGTGCCACGGTCGCCTCGCGCACGCCATTCTCATCGAGTGCGGGCATGAGTTGTTCGGCGATTTCCTCGGCGCGCGAGTCGGTCTCGCGTTTGAGGGCGATACCCTCGTCGCTCGGCAACAGCAGCGGCGCGCGCTTGTGGTCGGGGTTGTCCGCCAGTTCGATCAGCCCAGCATCCCGCAGCGAATTGGCCGCCCGCTGGATCAGCTGGCGTGCATGCCCGAGCGAACGGCCGATCTGCGCCACCGTCGGCGGCTGATCCGCTTCGACGACGGCGTTGAGCACCATGATTTCGGAATCGTTCAAGCCCACCGACTGCCGGCTCTCGGCAAATACACTCTTGAGCCGACCGGTCAGCCTGCTGGTCTCATCGACCAGACCCACCAGCGGGTGCCGCGAATCGAATTTGCCGTCCAAGACATGAACGTGTCATCTTGACATGATCGTGTCAATTACCTTCGGACGTCTCCGGTCCATACAGCATCGACTTCGCCAGGGAGAGGAATGCCAACGTATCGTTTTGCGCCGAAGGAATTGCCTTACGGTAAGTTGCGAAGCCATGGATGTTGCCGTGCGCCTCATAATACGCTGTAGACACCCCGGATTCGACGAGCTTTGCGGCAAAGGCCCTGCCCTGGTCACGGAGCGGATCGAGCGATGCCGTCACCAGCACGGTCGGAGGCAAGCCGGCGAGGTCCGCAAGTAGCGGTGATGCGCGCCAGCTTTCGGGGTCCGCCTTGTAGAGGTCTTCCTTCGGCACGCTGCCGCTGCCCAACCCATAGCCCTCGGCGAACATCTCTCCAGAGGGATAGGTCTTGGTCCGGTCGGAAGCCGGATAGATCGGCAGCTGCATCAGCACAGGCACTGCGGCCGGCTTGTCGCGCAGAGCAAGCGTTGTCACCAACGTCAGATTCCCGCCAGCGCTGTCGCCGCTGATAATCAATCCAGTGAATTCACGGTCAAAGGCATCCCCATTCTCGGCGATCCAGCGAGCAGCTGCTTCGGCGTCATCAGGTGCGGCAGGCCAGGGATATTCTGGTGCCAACCGGTATTCGACAGAGATTACCGGCAAGTCCAGCTCGCGCGCCATTTCGGCCGACAAGCCCGCATGCGTCTGAATACTGCCAACAACGAACGCACCACCATGATAGAACACGACAACCGGCCCAGCCTCGCGTTCGTCTGCTGGCCTCGGGTCATAGAGGCGCAATTGCATGTCCCCGCCGGGGCCCGGCATCGTCACATCGCGAATTTCACCGAGTTCTCCTACCGGCAAATCGTCTTTCATCTGGGACGCGATCATTTCCGGAGGCAGCTTGCGGATCATCGCAAGCAATTCGCGGGTCATCGGCGGACGCGGATTGGCGGCCAGCTTGTCGAGATAGGCGCGTACATCGGGGCGGACGAACGGGGCATAGGCGACATTGTCTGTGAGCACAGCATCATCCGCACCCTCGGCATGATGATCCGCCATGGCCGACCCGGCGCCAAGGCATAGCAGAAGCGCGCCGGCGATCGTAGCGGCAAACCCTCTGAATTTCGGCTTCGCCATTTTCACTCTCCCTGGAGATATTGGCTCAATAGATTCCGCCTTGCTGCTCGGCGAAATCCTTCTGTTCGATAATCGCCATGATGTCGTCTTCGCCCTGGTCGGCGTTTCGCAGCCCCCTGATCTCCGCGATCAGGGCGTCGCGCTGTTCGATGAACTTGTCAGCGGCGGAATAGCGGCTTGGTTCGGTGTCCGGCTTGAAAGCTTCCCAGATAACGCTGGCGTTTTGCTCATCGCCCGGCTCGACACCGAACACGCGCTTGCCCGAGGTACGGTCGACACGAACCATCCGGACGCCGGGCGGCGCGACGAACGGCTCACGGCTCCAGCGCGATTTGGTTCCAGTGATCAGCTCCTTGATGATCGGTGCGGCGATGTTACCGCCCTGCGCATAGCCGCCCAGCGAGCGAGGCCGGTCGTAGCCGAGATAGACACCAGCAACATATCGCTGGGAACCGCCAATGAACCAGACATCCTTGGGCCCTGTCGTCGTTCCGGTCTTGCCGAACAGCGGCAGGCCAAGATCGCGCAACCGGGTCGCGGTACCGCGAATGATGACCCCGGTGAGCATGTGGACCGTCTGGAATGCGGTATCCGCATCCATCACCTGGTTGCCGAGGCGCGGAATGCGTGGCATCGCCTTGCCATCCCATTCATCCATGTTGCAGCCATCGCAACGCCGCTTGTCGCTCTTCCAGATCACCTTGCCCCTGCGGTCCTGAATGTAGTCGATGACCGAGGGCGTGAACTGCAGGCCGTTGTTGGCAAGCGCGGAATAGGCATTGACCATCCTAAGGATCGTCGTCTCGCCGGCGCCCAGCGCAGACGAGAGATAGGGCTCGTGCTCGCCGATACCGAAATCCTTGTAGGTCTTGACCACCTTCTCGATTCCGATGTCGTTGGCGATGCGCACGGTCATGCGGTTGCGTGACTGTTCGAGACCCCAGCGCATGGTGTGGTCGCCCGATGCGCTGCCGCCCCTGAAACATTTCTGCCCAAGGGCCGCGCCCTGATAGACACAGACTTCCCTGTCGGACACTTGCGAGGCCGGCGTCAGTCCGTTGTCCAGCCCCGTTGCATAAACGAAAGGCTTGATCGTCGAGCCCGGCTGACGCATCGCCTGGGTTGCACGGTTGAACGAACCCAGACCGGAGTCGAATCCGCCCTGCATCGCCAGGACACGGCCTGTGCCGACCTGCTCCACCGCCATTCCACCAGAAACCTCGGGAAGGATACGGACTGCCCAGCCAGCACCTTCAGGAGCCGCGGCAATGATGTCGCCGGCCCGCGCAGCCTCGGGTATCTTGAAGAGCGGAGCCGTCGAACCATCGCCAAAGCCGATTTGACCCGACCCTCCATTGTTCTGAAGAATGACGCCGACCCGCCAGTTCTGGTAGCTCACAGACAGGTTGCTTACGATCAGCTGGGTCTGCCAGCTGCCCTGCCCGAGGTCGATCCGCGCGATCGGCCCGTGCCATCCCCGGCCCTGCGAAAACCGCAGCAGCCCGGCTCTTAGCGCTTTTCTCGTCTGGCGCTGCATGTCCATGTCGAGCGACGTGCGGATCCAGAGACCGCCCGCATAGACGCTGTTCGGACCGTCTTCGGCGGTCTCGCCATACTTGCCGATCAAGCGGCGCCGTACTTCCTCGACAAAGTAACCCGTCGCCCGGTCGAACGACTGACCTCGGCGCGGTATCAGCGAAAGCGGCTTTGCCTTCGCTTCCTCGGCTTCTTCACTGCTCGCCCAGCCGTTGTCGACCATCTGGTTCAGGACATAGTTGCGCCTCTCGATCGCAAGCGCTTCGTTCTTCTTGCGGCCATAGCGTTCGGGCGCCTTGGGCAGGATCGCAAGGAATGCCGCCTCGTGCAATTCCAGCTCCCCGACATCCTTGTCGAAATAGGCCCGTGACGCCGCCTGAACACCAAAGGTCTGCCGTCCCAGCGGTATTTCGTTGAGGTAGAGTTCGAGAATCTGCTTCTTGTTGAGCACACCCTCGATCCGGCGCGCCAGGATCATTTCCTTGAGCTTGCGGGTTACCGAATATTCGTCTCCGATGAGGATGTTCTTGGCGACCTGCTGGGTGATCGTGGACCCGCCCTTTGCCCGCTCGTCCGAACCGAGCTTCGAAATATAGTCGACCACCGCGCCAGCCAGCCCGGTGTAGTCGACCCCGCCATGAGTCCAGAACGTCTTGTCCTCTGCCGAAAGGAACACATTGATCAACGGCGTCGGCAAATCGTCGAAATTGAGCTGGACGCGGCGCTCGCGGGCATAGCTGTAGACGATCTCGCCATCCGCGGCCCGCACCATCGTCGGCAGCGGCGGCTCGTAGTCGAGGAGCTTGTCGGCGGACGGAAGGTTGCGTGTCAGCAAGATCCAGATGACCGCGAAGACCAGAAGCCCCACCGCGAACAGGTAGGACAGCATACGGAACCAGCGCCGTTCCCTCCAGAGAACGCGAAGCCGGTCCATTATATCGCCGGCATCGCGGCGTATCTTGACGCGCATATTTTCGGTGTCGGTGGAAGAGGAGTCAGCCATTGCGCACGCCCTCTAGCATGAGCCTTCGCAACAGCGCCAGCATCAACACCACACGAACCAACTATACACCCGTCTGCCGGGCAAAATATACGCGTATCGCCTGCGCCGCCGAATCCGCGATTGTCTCTCGCCCTTCCCGCGAACCAAGCCACTCTGCGTCTTCACGATTGCTGATGTAGCCCGTCTCGAACAGGACCGAAGGAACGTCAGGCGATTTCAGAACCGCGAATGCGGCAGATTGCACCCCTAGTTCACGCAGCCTCGACTTGCCCCGAATCTCGCGCAGGATGAGTCCGGCAAATTCGCTGGCTCCGGACTGCGCCTCACGCTGGGACAGATCGAGCAGGATCGCACCGACGGTATCGCTGGTTTCGGCCAGCACGACGCCGTTGATCGCATCGGCGCGGTTTTCCCTCTCCGCATAACGGGCGGCGGCCTGGCTCGAGCCCTTTTGCGAGAGGATATAGACGCTGCCACCACGCGCGTCCGGGTTTTCTGCGCTGTCGGCATGAACGGAGACGAACAGGTCGGCGCCTAGCCGTCGCGCTATGCTCGAACGTTCCGCCAGCATCAGGTAGCGGTCGTCGCCGCGAGTCAGCGCCACCCTCACACCGCCCTGTGCAAGCAGACGATCCCTGATCGCCAGCGCAAGCGCCAATGTCACGTCCTTCTCCCTCAGCCCGTCCCTGACCGCGCCCGGATCCTGGCCGCCGTGTCCCGGATCGATCACAACCAGCGGGCGGCTGGCATCCTGGGGCCCCTCTACAGGCGGTAGCCCAACCTCCCGATCGGCAGAGGGCAGGTCGAACTTCAGGATGTAATTGTAATCGTCACCGCCGAGCCCGAAAGCCCGGTTCAACAGCAGAATTGCGGCCACGAAGAGAACGGGGACGGCGAAAATCAGCGCCAGCTGCATGTTACGAGACATGATCGCAGCCGGTTACCCGGCACACAGGTAACTCGCAATGCCCGAAGCGCCCGGTTTCCGGGGATATTTGCGAATTGCAGCGAATACGGGTGCGGTTTGCAAGAAGATCGCAAGAAGCTTGCCGTACAACCATATGAATGCTATTCGCTTTCCGCCCGGAGCTGGAACGCTCCGATCCTTCCCGGCCGGGATATCAAACCAGGCAATCTAGAGGACAGGATCGGGAAGAGCTGTGCCCCGGCCCGAACCCGGAAATTATGTCTTTTTCCGGTGATTGACAGGTTAGTGTGAGCGATGAGAAGCCAACTGCCCAACAGCCAGCCGCAGCCCGATAGGGCATCGGCGAAGCGGGCAGAACCTTTCGCGCGTCCAATTTCGCCGCGCATTCTCTTCCTCGCAGACACGAACGCCCGGAGGTCGCCGCACGCGCGCCGATCCCCGATGCAATACCCCGCCGCCAGTGTGAGAGGCATCCCCTCCGCCCCGGCGCGCGGCACTCATCATTATCCATCAAACACAAATCGCGCCGCCTGCCGTGCCTTGAGCCCGCCGCGGCGCGACTGGAGAAATTACAATGGCAACGCGCATGCTCATCGATGCGCGCCACCCGGAAGAGACACGGGTGGCGGTGCTCAAAGGCAACCGTATTGAAGAATTCGATTTCGAATCCTCCGACAGAAGACAAATCAAGGGCAATATCTACCTCGCCAAGGTTACGCGGGTAGAGCCGTCGCTGCAGGCCGCCTTCGTCGATTTCGGCGGTAACAGGCATGGATTCCTCGCGTTCAGCGAGATCCACCCCGATTACTACCAGATCCCCAAGGAAGACCGCGACGCTCTGCTGGCCGAAGAAGCGGCCCACGCCGAACAGGAAGCGGCGCTGCGCGAGGAAGACGAGGAAGATGACGACGTCGTCAATGAACCAGACGGCGACGCCGATGACGATGATGATGATGATGGCGGCCTGACCGAAGTCGACACCTCCGAAGCAGACGAGGTGGCGACGATCGAAGCGGGGCACATCGAGAACGGCGACGAAGAATACGATGCCGATGAAGCTGAAACTGCGGACGTCGAATCGGAGGATGCAATCGAGGCGTCCGACGAGGAAGCTGACGAAGATTCAAGCGATGACGACGAGGAACAGTCCTCGGGGCGCTGGCAGCACCGGGGCCGCCGCCGTCAGGGACGCGGCCGTTCCAAGGAAGCCGACGATCTCAGGAGCCGCCGCATGGCGCTCCGCCGCCGCTACAAGATCCAGGACGTCATCCAGCGCCGCCAGGTACTGCTCGTCCAGGTCGTCAAGGAAGAGCGCGGCAACAAGGGTGCCGCACTCACCACCTATCTCAGCATGGCCGGTCGCTATTGCGTGCTCATGCCCAATTCGAGCCATGGTGGCGGTATTTCCCGCAAGATCAACTCGGCATCGGACCGCAAGCGCCTGAAGTCAATCGTCAGCGATTTGAACCTGCCCAAGACCATGGGCTGCATCGTGCGGACCGCCGGGCTCGCGCGTACCAAGACCGAGATCAAGCGCGACTTCGACTATCTGGCCCGGCTGTGGGACGAATTGCGCGAAAAGACGCTCAAGAGCCAGGCACCGATGCTGATCCACTCGGACAGCGACCTGATCAAGCGGGCTATCCGTGACATCTATAACCGCGATATCGAGGAAGTGATCGTGGAAGGCGCGGATGGCTACAAGGCCGCCAAGGATTTCATGAAGTTGCTGATGCCCAGCCATGCCAGGCGGGTGAAACCGTTCAACGATCCCGTACCGCTGTTCCAGCGTTATGGCGCCGAGGACGAACTCTCGGCGATGTATGACCCGGTCGTCCAGCTGAAGTCGGGTGGCTATATCGTCATCAATCCGACCGAGGCGCTGGTTTCGATAGACATTAACTCGGGCCGCTCAACCAAAGAGCACGGCATCGAGGCGACCGCGCTCAACACCAATCTCGAAGCCGCCCGCGAAATCGCCCGCCAGCTGCGCCTGCGCGACATGGCGGGCCTTGTCGTCATCGACTTCATCGACATGGATTACGGTTCCAGCAACCGCAAGGTCGAGAAGGCAATGAAGGACGCGCTCAAGCACGATCGCGCGCGCATACAGGTCGGTCGCATATCGAGCTTCGGCCTGATGGAAATGAGTCGACAGCGGCTACGGACCGGCGTGCTGGAGGCGACGACACGCGAATGCCCGCACTGCGACGGCACCGGGCTGGTGCGCACCGCCAGTTCGGCAGGACTGTCCGCGCTCAGGCTGATCGAGGACGAGGCCGCAAGGGGCAAGGGCAGCATCATCACGCTCTATGCCAGCACTGAAGCTGCCGTATACCTGCTCAACGCCAAGCGCTCCGACCTCGCCGATATCGAATCGCTCTACGGTGTACGGGTCGAAGTCATTCCCGAAGGGGAAAACGAAGGCGCCAAGATGCGAGTCGCCTCATCCGGCCCCCGCAACGAGAACATGCCGACCTTCGAGCCGATCATCGATGATGACGATGACGAGCTTGAGGAAGACGAGGCGGACCTGGAGCAGGAAGACGAGGAAGCTTCCGACGGCGGCCGCCGCAAACGCCGCAAGCGCCGCCGCGGACGCGGTCGCGACAGGAAGGAAAACGACGGCGAAGCTGCGGACGAGGGCGAATCCTCCGACGAGGACGATGGCGCTCCCGAAGCTGAAGGCGAAGAGGGTGAGGAAGCACCCAAGAAGAAGCGCCGCCGTGGTGGTCGCCGCCGCAGGGGACGTGGACGTTCGGAAGAGACCGCTGCTGAAGAAGGCAACGAGGAAGGCGAGGACACTGCGGCCGAGGCCGAGGCCGGCGAAGAAGGGGACGCCTCTCCCGAGGCTGAACCCGAAAGTGCCGCAGTCGAAGAGAAACCCGCACCCAAGCCGAAGCGCGCACGGCGATCGAAGAAAGCCGCCGCAGAAGAAGAAACTGAAGCTCCCCAGGCCGAGGAAGCGGCTACCGCCGAAGCCGGCGAGCCAGAAGCAGAAAAGCCAGCCAAGCCACGCCGCACGCGTCGCAAGAAGGCCGCTGACACTGAAGCGAAGGAAGATGAGGCGCCTGCTTCAGTTCCGGAAGAGGAAGCTGCTCCTGAAGCTGTTGAAGCAGCTGCCGAGCCCGAACCTACTCCCGAGCCTGCTGAAGCTGCCGAAGTCGCGGTGGAAGCCAAGTCCGACGAAGCGCCGCGCCGAGGTTGGTGGCAGAAGACCTTCGGAGACTAACAGGAATGGCGAGACCCGATCCGCCAGCCCGCATGCCGCCGGTAGCGCCCGAGGATTTCACCGAGGAAACCAACGCCTTCTTTGCGCGATGGACCGGTGGCTTCCTCGGTGGGGCCCAGACCAATCCGGTGCTCACGACCTTCGCGCATCACCCGAAGCTTGCGGATGTCTTCTCGCAGTTCAACATCCACCTGCTGCTCGACAACTCGCTGCCGGTAAAACAGCGCCAGATCGCGATCATGCGCACGGCCTGGCTGACCAAGGCCGTCTACATGTGGTCGAGCCACCTCAACACCAGCATGAATTGCGGGCTTTCGGACGACATGTTCGATCCGGTCAAGGCCGGTGCGAACGACCCGTACTTCACCGAGTTCGAGAGCTGGGTGGTACGCGCCACCGACGAACTCGTTGCCGACCGCAAAATCTCCGATGAAGCCTGGAACGCCCTGATGGAAGAGTGGGACAACAGGCAGATGCTGGACTTCATGTTCACCGTCGGCGCCTACGTCGCCGTCGCCGGGGTCATGCGATCGACCGGCGCCGAGCGGCAAGAAGACTTGTTGGAGCTCGCCGAGAAATACGGCGCGCCGGAAGGCTGAGCATCCGCCGCTGCGCCAAGGACGGGAGAGCAAACACCATGCCCGACGCCTTCAATACCCTGAATTGCGACCACGACGGCCCGATCGCCTCGATAACCATCAACCGGCCGCAGAGCCGCAATGCGATTACCGAGGAAATGT
>CAYPFE010000074.1:0-10070 GCA_964409895.1 uncultured Novosphingobium sp. | reverse complement strand
GAACTGTCGCTGAGACCCGAAGACCACGCCGATGCCTTCGCACGTTACGAAGCGAAAATGCGCCCCTATGTCGAACAGAACCATGCAATCGCCGATATCACTCTGGAGGGGAGCGTCAGCGATCCCGATTACTATCTCAACGTGATCGAACCGTCGATGGAAGCGGCCAAGAACGCTATAGAACTGGAGGGACTGGAGTAGGGGCAGCCTAACGTAGCGGCACCAAGTGCTCACGGTCGAGCTGACGGCCGAGTGCGTAATCGCCGGCGATGGTGGTGCGGCGCATCTTGCGTTTCTCGCCGGGTGGCACGCCGCGCGCGGAATGGAGCATGCGCCAGTTGTCCCAAAGGATCATGTCGTCTTTCACCCACTCGTGGATATACGCCATTTCCGGTCGGATCATCTGGTCGCATACTTCGGCGAGCAGGGCGTCACCGTCTGCGTTTTCCATCCCTTCTATGGCGACGGCGTGCCAAGGTGAAATGTTGAGAATTTTTCGGCCCGTCTCCTTCTGGGCATAGACCATCGGGTGTGTAACCGGCTTCTGCACCGAGGGGTGTTCGAGCGCATAGGCGATGTTGTGGGACAGGCTCAAGCACTTCTCGGGAATTTCGCCGAAGCGCGCGGTCGTCGCATCGGCGATGTAACGGTAGATCACTTGCAGTCCCTCGATCCTCTGCTTGAGGTCGTCGGGGAGGGCGTCATAGGCGGCGATGCCATCGATGAAGCCTGTTTCACCGCCCTTGTTCGGCACCACTGCCGCGCGCAGGATGCCGCCGCGGTTGATCCTGGCCATGTAGGCAAGGTCGAAATGCCACGGCAGGAAGCCGCCCCGCAGTTCGCCATTGAGCTCGTAAAGGTCGCCGTCCTCTTCGACATAGTCGATTTCGGCGATGACAAAATGTTCGCGGGGGCGCTCGATACCGACCAGCAGCGGGTGAATTTCCGGCTCGCCATAGATTTCCGACAGGCTGATCTGGGTGTCGAGTTCGGCCAGCCCCTTGAAGACGATCACCCCCTTGTCGACGAACAGGTCGAGCAGCTGCTGGCGGACCTGGGGGGACTGGATCGAAGCGGGATCGAGTTCCGTGACGACGGCGCCGAAGGCATGGTTTCCGGGCAGGGGGCTGACCTTGAAATCCATGTCACGCATCCTTTCGCGGCCTGTTGCCGAGGCTGTTCAGCCTAAGGCCGCGCTGCCACCTTATCTTGATCCATCGCGACGGACCAAGGCTGGTCTGGAAAGTGCGTGGAAGGCCAGGCCCCGCTAGTCGTAATCCAGTGCAAACCCGGTGAGCTCGATCTTCGGCTTCATGGCCAGTCTGAAGGCTTCCGGCAGGGCAGCCTCGTCAGCGGTTTTGTCATCGCCCTGGATTTCGACAGGCTTCGCGTCGTCGGCGAATGCAAAGGAAAATCCCGAATCCAGCGGCGCGCAAAGCCCATCGAAGTGGCCAGTCTCGCGGTAGTCCGCTCCCTCGCCGTCCGGGAGGGCGACATTGGTGACGATCCGCCTTTTGGCGACATATTTGCGCCAGAGGCGGCGGGTTGCCTCCTGAACCTCTGCTTCGGCGAACGCGATGTCCTGCCGGTCAAACCATTGCGTCATGGCCTGGTCGAGTTCGCTCCGGGTGCCAGGCCGAAGTTCCCCGGTCCAGAGCTGCAGGGCGATGTCGAGCCATAGCTCCTGCGACAGCGCGTCCGATGGGACGGCCTCTTTCGATTCCTCGACTTCGTCCGGTTCGACTTCGTCCAGTTCGACTTCATCCTGTTCGGGGATCTGTTGTTCATACGTAGACAGATCGAGTTCCTCACTTTCCACTTCGGGCGCGGGCTGTGCAGCCTCTTCCCGTGCGGCGAATTCGAAGAACCGTTCTTCGATGCGCTCGAGGAACCGCTCGCCTTTCTTGGTCCAATGCCGTTTGGACACCAGAATTCCTTCCGCCACCGACTGCGCGTTTTCGGCCTCCCGTTCGACTCTCAGGGCAACCGCACCAAGCTCGTCGTCGAGCAGCGACAGGAATTCATGGGCGCTTTCGGTCACCAGGGCATAATTTTCCGGGCTGGGTGCAAGCCGTTCCCAGGTCTGGACCAGGCTTTCGATCAGGTTTTCCGCGTGCTCCTCGAACACATCCACGCAGAAATTCATGATCGCGCCCGATTTGAAATCGCCCTGTTCTGCGTGTTTTAGGTAGATGCCGTTGAGATAATGCCTCAGGTTCCGCCGCGCGAGGTCGTGCTGTTCCTGCAGGGCATCGCGCACGCGCTGCTGCCCCACCAGGCCGTGCCAGCGCCCGTTCCAGTCGATCGTCGGCGGAACGCCGTTAGAAATCTGGTCTGGCCTGGGTACGATTGTCAGTGCCTCAAACATTGCGGATGGTCTCTAGTCTTCGCTCGAGGTGCAATGACACCACCTCAAGTTAAACCCAGCGCAAACGATAATGGTGACTCGGCTGGAAACCATGTTGCCGGCCCGGGTTACGGGGGTGACAGGTGTCACCCATGTGTAACCCGTGGTAACCTTATGGAATTCAAGGATAAAATAGCATAAGGGTGACAGATTACGGTTTTGGGAGCCGGTTTGGCCTTGGCGCATGGACGAGTGCGCGCTGGCCAGTCCCGGCGGCATTGGGGCGGTGACGGACGGTGAGAAAGAGCCGGCGCGAATATAGCGTGCTCTTGCGATGTAGGAAAATCGCCTCTCACGGGGACACGTAATACTATGTCCCCGTCAAGCGCTCCAAACAGTTCCGCGGACACGCAAGTGCATCTCCCCGAAACCCCCTCACACCAGCGCCAGCAGCTCCAGCAAATTCCCGTCCGGATCGCGGAAATAGACGGAGCTGGCCGGGCTGTCGTCGCTGGCGTTGCGCGGAGAGGGGCCTTCGATCACTTCCACGCCTGCCGCTTCGAGCTGCGCCTTCGCCTCCTCCACCGTCCCTTCCCAGCGGAAGCACAGGTCCTGGCTGCCCGGCAGCGGGGTGCGGGCGACGAGGTCGACGCCGTTGCCCGCCTGGTGCATGTTCATCGCCGCGCGCCCGATCCTGATGCCCTTGACGATCACCCTGCCGTCGATCTCATGCGTATGGTGGACCTTGGCGCCCAGCACCCTCTCGTAGAAAGGTATGCTGACGTCGAGGTCGGCGACGGTGATGGCGACGTGGTCGTATCCGCTGATCATGGCGCTTTCCCTTTCAATTTCGACTTTGGCGCATAGAGCAAAGCGAAAGATTGCCAGATCGGCCATTCGGAGTCATCATTGATGCAATAAAATAGCGCCCGCTGCGGCAGGAAAATGCGCGGGCGAGGCTCAACCGGGAGAAACGGGCATGTCCCAGTCGGCAGAATTCGATCTGGTCATTCGCGGCGGCACCATCGTCGATGGCAGTGGCGCCGAGCGCTTCAGCGGCGATGTCGCGGTCAGGGACGGGATGATCGCGGCGGTCGGCGACGTGCAGGGACGCGGCGTCGAGGAAATCGACGCCAGGGACCGCGTCGTCACCCCGGGTTTCGTCGACATCCACACTCACTACGACGGCCACGCGACCTGGTCGAACCGCCTCGAACCCAGTTCCCAGCATGGCGTCACCACCGTGCTATGCGGCAATTGCGGCGTCGGCTTCGCGCCTTGCCGCGAACAGGATCGTGATCGTCTGATGGCGCTGATGGAGGGGGTCGAGGACATTCCCGAGCCGGTGATGAGCGCGGGCATCCCGTGGACCTGGGAAAGCTTCCCCGATTATCTCGACACGCTCGACACCCGCCAGCTCGACATGGATATCGCCACGCAGGTGCCGCATGCTCCCTTGCGGGTGTTCGTCATGGGTGAACGCGCGGCCGCAAGGGAGCATGCGACGAACGAGGACATTGCCGAGATGGGCAGGCTGGCCCGCGAAGCGATCGGCGCGGGGGCGCTGGGCTTTTCCACCTCGCGCACGATCAACCACCGCGCGACGGACGGCACGCTGACCTATTCCTACGACGCGGAATCCGACGAACTGGCCGGCATCGCCAAGGAGGTGGGTGCGGGCGGCAAGGGCGTGCTCCAGCTGATCTCCGACTTCGACGATGTCGATGGCGAGTTCGATATCGTGCGGCGGATGCAGGTCGAATCAGACAGGCCGCTATCGTTCACGCTGCTGCAGATGATGAACGCGCCGGATCGCTGGCGCCAGGTGCTGGACAGGGTCGAGCTGGCGCGCGAGGCGGGCGAGAATATCCGCGGCCAGGTCTGCGGGCGTCCGCCCGGCGTGATGCTGGCGCTGGATTTCAGCCGCAACCCCTTCTCGGACTGTGCAAGCTATCAGGAGATTGCCGGGCTAGACGACGAGGCGAAGCTGGGCGCACTGCGCGATCCGGAACGCCGTGCGCGGATCCTTGCCGATTTCGCAACGCTCGATCCGGACACCCCGTTCTCGCTCGTGAACCGGTTCGATTCAATGTACGAATTGGGTGAAGTGCCGGACTACGAACCGCGCAAGCAGGACAGCATAGAGGCGCGGGCAGAGCGCGAAGGCAGGACGCCGCAGGAACTTGCCTATGAGGTGCTCGTCGAGCGCAACGGGGTGATCTACCTTCCGGCGACGAACTACCAGGACAACAAGATCGACGTCATGAAGACGATGATCAACCATCCCGCGACGATCCTGGGGCTGGGCGATGGCGGCGCGCATTGCGGCATCCTGTGCGACGCCAGCATGACGACCTATTACATGACCCGCTGGGCGAAGACGGAGCGGACCGATAACGACGCCGACCGGTTGGAAATGGAACAGGTGGTGCGGATGCTGACCAGCGAGACCGCCGATGCGGTGGGGCTGGGCGATCGCGGCATGATCAGCGTCGGTAACCGCGCCGATCTCAACGTCATCGATATCGACAACATCGGCCTGCTGCGACCGAAGGCGATATCGAACCTGCCCAATGGCGCGCGGATGATCGGCCAGGCATCGACGGGCTATGACGCGACGATCTGCGCGGGTCAGGTGACCTATCGCAACGGCGAACACACCGGCGCGCTGCCGGGACGGCTGGTACGCGGCGCTCGCGCCCGGGTGAACTGACCCCGCGTAAATTGACTGGGAGAAAGACCATGGCGGAACCTCAATTCGACCTCGTCATCAGGAATGGCCTGATCGTCGATGGCAGCGGCGGCCCAGCCTATAGCGGTGACGTCGCGATCAATGGCGAATGGATCGAGGCGGTAGGAGACATCGCGGGCGGTGGCGTGCGCGAGATCGACGCGGGCGGCATGCTGGTGACGCCGGGCTTCGTCGATATCCACACCCATTACGACGGCCAGCTGGTGTGGTCGGACCGGCTCTCGCCGTCGTCGGATCATGGCGTCACGACGGTCGTCACCGGCAATTGCGGCATCGGTTTCGCACCCTGCAAGCCAGGCGACCACCAGGCGCTTGTCGAACTGATGGAAGGCGTCGAGGATATTCCCGAAGCAGTCGCCACCGCCGGGCTGACCTGGGAATGGGAAAGCTTCCCGGAATTCATGGATGCGATCGAGAAGCGCCCCCACGATATCGATTTCGCGGCCTATCTGCCGCATTCGCCGCTGCGGGTCTATGTCATGGGCGAACGCGCGATCAACCGCGAAGAAGCCAATCCGCAGGACCTCGCGCAGATGAAGCGATTGACCTCGGAAGCGCTCGAAGCCGGTGCGATGGGTCTCGGCACATCGCGCATGAGCTTCCACCGCACCTCCAAGGGCGAGCTCATTCCCAGCATTGGCGCTGCCGAGGAAGAGCTCCACGTCATCGCCGAGGCCATGACCGAGGCGGACAAGGGCATTCTCCAATTCGTCTCGGTGATGAGCCCGGAACTGGTCGAGGAAGAATTCGGCCTTATGCGCGAGCTGTCGCAGCGTTCTGGCCGCACGCTCACCTATACTCAGGCGCAGACTGCGCAGGCACCCGAGCTGTGGCGCGACATCCTCGGCTGGCTCCAGGACGCCAACGCCAACGGCGCCAACATCAAGGCCCAGCTGTTCCCGCGCCCGATCGGCATGATCATCGGACTGAGGGCATCCGCCAACCCCTTCTGCATGCAGCCGAGCTGGGCCGAAGTGGCGGACCTGCCGCTTGACGAAAAGGTCGAAAGGCTGCGCAATCCGGACCTGCGCGCGCGGCTGCTGGCGGAACAGCCCGAAGACCCGACCAATCCGCTGTTCACCCTTGCGCGCAACTGGGCGATGATCTTCCCGATCGGCGCCGAGCCGGATTATGAGCCCGACCGGAGCCAGAGCATTGCCGAGCTTGCCAGGGCAGCGGGCACGAGCCCGGAGGAATATGTCTACGACCTGCTGCTCGAAGATCAGGGCCAGACCCTTCTGCTTACAACAATTGGCAATTATGCGGACTATAACCTGAATTTTATCAGGGAAATGCTCGCCGATCCTAATGTCGTCGTTGGCCTCGGCGATGGCGGCGCGCATTACGGGATGATCTGCGATGCGAGCTATTCGACCTATGCGCTCACCCACTGGGCCCGCGACCGCAAAGGCGAGCGCTTTTCCGTCGAGGAGACTGTGCGGCTGCTGACCCGTGAACCCGCAGAAGTCGTCGGGCTGACCGACCGCGGCTTGCTCCAGCCCGGCCACCGCGCCCATCTCAACATCATCGATCACGACAACCTCAGGCTGCACGCGCCGGGCATCATCCATGACCTGCCCGGCGGCGGCAAGCGGCTGCACCAGAGCGCGGACGGCTATGTACTTACGGTCTGCAACGGCAAGGTAATCATGGAGAACGGCCAGCCGACCGGCGAATTGCCTGGCCGCCTGCTGCGCGGACGGCAGGAGCCGCTGGGCGGCGCAGCGGAGGCGATTGCGGCGGAGTAGGAGCAACGATGACACTGCGAAACCGTCTGCCCTGAGCCTGTCGAAGGGCTGCCTTGTACTTCCGGCGCGGCGCTAGAAGAATAAGGGCGGTGCTTCGACAAGCTCGGCAAGAACGGATTTGAGAGGCAGCGATCGGGAAATTGATTTCAAGGAGAGGACCAATGGCAACCCAACTGAAACCCACCGCCAAAGACCTGCTCGCCGGCATCAAGATCATCGATGTCGATACCCATCTGAGCGAACCGCACGACCTGTGGACCTCGCGCGCTCCGGAAAAGCTCAAGCATCTTGTCCCTCGCGTGGTCGAGACCGACGGCAAGAAGCACTGGGTGATCGGTGAGGACCAGTTCCTGTTCGACAGCTTTGCAAGCTGCTCGGTCATGCCCGACGGCACCAAGGCGCGCGGCGTCGGCTTTTTCGACCGCGATGTCGGCCGCATCCACCCTCCCGCGCATGACATCTCCGAGCGCGTCAAGTTCATGGACTCCCAGGGCATCCACGCGCAGATCGTCTATCCCAACATCATGGGCTTCGGCGGCCAGCGCGGCATGGAGGTGGACCCGGCGATCCGGCTAGCCAGCATCCAGATCTTCAACGACGCGATGATCGACATGCAGAACGAGTCCGGACAGCGCATTTTCGGCATGGCGCTGCTGCCGTGGTGGGACATCGAGGCATCGGTGAAGGAAACCGAACGCTGCATGAAGGCGGGGATGAAGGGCATCAACATCAATTCCGACCCGCATGCTCACGGCATTCCCTCGCTCGGCGAAGCGCATTGGGACCCGCTGTGGGACCTGTGCCAGTCAGAGGGCCTGCCGGTGAATTTCCACATCGGCGCGTCGGACATCTCGACTTCGTGGTACTTCAATGCCGCCTGGCCGGAAATGTCCGGCGAACAGAAGGTGACGCTGGGCGGACTGATGCTATTCGCCACCAACCAGCGCGTGATGGCGAGCATCCTCGTCTCCCGCTTCCTGGAACGTTACCCCAAGCTCAAGATCGTCTCGGTCGAAAGCGGCGCCGGCTGGATACCGTTCCTGCTCGAGGGCCTCGAATACATGAGCATCGAGGGTGGCGTCGAATATGAAACCCCGCCCAGCGAAGTTTTCAAGCGCCAGATTTACGCCTGCACCTTCTTCGAGCGGAAGAATTTCGTCGACACGCTGCGCAAGGTCGGCGTCGACAACATCATGTTCGAAACCGACTACCCGCACCCGGCATGCCTCTATCCGGACAGCTTCGACTACATGATCGACGCGCTGGTCGAAATGACCGAGGAAGAACGCTTCAAGGTGTTCAGCGGGAACGCCGCAAGGGTCTACAATATCGATATCGGATGACGCTGTAGCGCATCGATAAAGGGAGAAGAGAGCATGGACGCCATCAAGGACCTTGTCGTCAACACCCTCCACAAGAACATCGAGGACATCCCCTGGATGCCGGCAGGTCCAGGAATGGAATACCGGCAAATCCATTCTGACGAGGAGTCGGGAATCAACGTGGCCCAGATGCGCGCCCAGCCATTCGCGACCACCGGCTTCCACCGCCACGAGGGAATGGTTCTCGGCATCACCACCCGGGGCGCCTGGAGCCATGATCCGTCGGATTACTGCTACAAGCCCGGCTCCTTCATTGCAGAGCCCAAGGAAGTCCATCGCTTCTTCAACGGCCCGGACGTGAGCGAAGTCTTCTTCATCGCCGGTCCCGGAGACATGGTGCCCTGCGACGAGGATGGCAACGACATCCCGCGAGAGGAGTGACGGCGCATTAGCGTTTCAAGGCGTTCAGAGGGGGGGCAAGATTGAAATCGGGTGATGCCGGCAACGGGCCTCATCCTCAGTCGAATTCACCACCCTTCAATGCCTCGGTGAAGGCCTGGACCCAACCCATGCCGATGCCGCCGACGAAGCCGGCGGATTTGCCGCTCCTGGCGTTGGTCACGACGATGTCGTAATAGACGGTGAACATGCCGCCGCCATCGGGGTCCGGCTCCTGGAACGTCAGCTTGAAGTCGAAGTCCGCCGGGTCGCGGCCGCTCTCGGCCAGCAGTTGCTTCGCTTCCTCCAGTTCGATTTCGTGCATCTGCTGCATGGCGTTTCTCCTCGATATCTCTTTTTCAAACGCCCGTTCGTGCTGAGCTTGTCGAAGCACGGTTGTGCCAACGCCCTACGACAGGCTCAGGGCGAACGGGGAATTGGTATCAACGGTCTCACTGATTCCTCAGGCGCCGCCTTTCTTCAGTTTCGGCAGCACTTCGGCGACGAACAGTTCGAGCATCTCCCAGCCGGCCTTGGGATCGAAGCCGGAGATCAGCGGGGTCAGCGAGATTGCCGAGTGCTGGCCGAATTCCACCGCCTGTTCCGGCGTCATGACGTTGAGAAAGCCCGCCGCGCGGACCTTCTCGATCGAGTCCATGCCGTAGAAGGGCGATGTGGTGGTGTCGTCGTCGCTGGCCCAGGAGGCGTAGGAATTGACGAGGTGCATGATGTGCGGGCCGACCTGCTCCCACGTCGCCTCGACGTCGCGGGTGACGTGCACCGCAGGCGTGGTCGACATGATCGGGCCCACCGGCTTGCCGAGTTTCGCGCATTCGTCCTTGTAGATGCCGATGATGCGCTGGCTGTCGGGCATCATCTCGGGCTGGAGCACCCACAGGCCGACGCCGTTCCTCGCTGCCCGGCGCGCCGCTGCCGGCACGCCGCCGCCGACCATGATCTGTGAGGTGCCGGATGGGGGCAGGGGCCGCACGAAGATGTCGCGACCATTCCAGGTGAACCGCTCGCCGGATAGCGCCCGGACGATCACTTCCAGCCCTTCATCCATCAGCGCGGCGCGGTCCTTCAGCGACTTGCCGAACATGTTGAACTCGGCCTCGACATAGCCGGCCGCCAGCGTGGTCCACAGCCTGCCGCCGCAGATCGTGTCGGTCACCCCGATGATCTCGGCAACCTCGACCGGATCGTGGAGCGGCAGGACGATCGCGCCCAGCACGATGCCCATCCGCTTGGTGCGGGCAGCGACAGCCGCCGCCATCAGCTCGGGCCGGGGGTTGTAGCCGTCTTCGGAACAGTGGTGCTCGGGGAAGATCACCCCGTCGATACCCGCCTCGTCGCCGAAGGCGCACATTTCCAGCGCGGCGTCGTACAGGTCTGCCGTGGGCGCGCCGAACGCTGGCGCACGCATGTCGAAACTCAAAACGGTGCGGAACATTCGCATCTCT
>CAYPFE010000073.1:0-10166 GCA_964409895.1 uncultured Novosphingobium sp. | reverse complement strand
AAAGGCCGCCTGGTGGATCTCATGGAAGTTGGAAGCCCCGGGCATCGGCAGCTTCATCGTCGGAATCCACCAGCCTGACTCGGTGTGCTCCGTTGAAGCGCCTATCTTCTCTGCCGCGATCAGCGTTTCACCTCTGTTGGCATCCTCAGGCGTCGAGGAATGGCGCGTCAGGCCCGGCACTGGATAGAAGCGGTCGCGCAGCTCCTGGTTCCACTCGTAGCCGCCCGCCGTCAGCACTACTCCGTGGCGCGCGTTGATCGTCGACTTGCGCCCGTACTTGCTGACCTGGACCCCGGTGACCTTGCCGGCATCGTCGAGAACCAGCTCTTCCATCTCGGTTTCCATGCGCAGCTCTACCCCGCGCTTGAATACCTGCTCGTAGACGGCACCCATCAGCGCGGCCCCCTGGGTGAAACGCTTGTCGCGATGAGAGACAGCGCGCGTGGAGCGATCCGCCCAGTAGCGGGTGATCATTTTGGCCACAACCTGACGCCAGCCCTTGGTTTGAAGCATCAGCGCGAAGGTCTCGTTCAGGTCCATCGCGTAGCGGCCGAACAGCTTGAAGCGATTGTACTGCTCGCGCATCAAGGAATAGCGATCGTCGCCAAGCTTGCGACCGTCGAAGGTCGGGCAGACAATCGAGCGATCGGCCCGCGCGCCGGGCTTGTCGGCGTAGTAGTCCGGCCATGCCGCCACTTCGACCGTGACGCCAGTATCCTTGAGGAAGTGCAGCATCTTCGGCGCTTCATCGACAAAGGCGTCGAGCCGCTTGCGGTTCACTTCCTTGCCGATGATCGAATCGAGATATTCGAATGTGCTCTCGCGGCTGTCACCCACATCGCCACCCAGCTGGTGGTTCGGGATCCACATGACCCCGCCTGACGTTGCCGAGGTGCCGCCGAACTTCTGCGCCTTCTCCAGGATCAGGACCTTGAGCCCCTGATCGGCCGCACGCAATGCCGCCATCGCGCCTGCCGATCCCGATCCTACCACCACGACATCGAAGGTTTCGCTTTCCGCCACCCGGCATTCTCCCGTCATTCCGTGCCCATCCGGGCCACTATCCTCATGCCTATAGCCTCGGAAATGACCGGCAAGGTAGAGCAAATTGCACGAATTGGCTGTTGCATGCCGCCCGCGCTTGCCCGAAAGGGCTCTGCGAAGCAGGGGAACAGCCCCAGCGAACGAGTACGAGACAAAGAGACCAGCATGGCCGATAAGCAATTCGTCGCAGCAGCCAATGTAGAAGAGGTCCCCGCGGGAACCAAGAAACTCGTCGAAATCAACGGCACTGAAGTCCTCCTGTGCAATACCAGGGACACGATCTACGCGGTCAGGAACCTGTGCAGCCACGCCTATGAGAAGCTGGAGGACGGACGGCTGCGCAATGGCTGGATTTCCTGCCCGGTCCACGGCGCGCGCTTCAACCTTGAAACCGGCGATCCGATGAACCCGCCGGCGACGATCCCCGTCGACATCTACGAGGTCGAGATCGACGGCGAGACGATCAAGGTCGCGGTCTGAGGTGGGCATGGCGGATCAGGCAGACCTCGACACGCTGAGAGCCGATGTCCGGAGCTGGCTTGCGGAAAACCGGCCGGCCGATTGGCGCGATGCAAGCCGCACCCAGGACGATTTCGTCAAGACCCAGCGAGACTGGTTCCAGAAACTGGTGAAGGCGGAATATGCGATCCCGCACTGGTCCGCAGACTGGCCGGGCGGCGGGCGCAGCCTTGCCGAGCAAAAGGTTATCTACGAGGAACTCGCCGAGGCCGACTGCCCGCGCCTGCTCTTGTCCTTCGCCTCGACTTACCACGCTTATGCCACGCTTACCGAATGCGGCAGCGAGGAGCAGAAGGCGCGCTACCTCCCCGCGATCCTCGAAGGCGAGACATGGTGCCAGGGCTTTTCGGAACCAGGCGCGGGCTCCGACCTCGCGTCGCTCAAATGCAAGGCGGAGCGGAAGGGCGACGTCTACGTCATCAACGGCCAGAAGATCTGGTCGACCATGGCGCAATTCGCCGACAAGTGTCTGTTGCTGGTCCGCACTTCCAGCGACGGGGTGAAGCAGGCGGGCATCACCTACCTGCTGATGGACATGAAAACCCCGGGCGTCACCGTCAGCCCGATCCACCAGATCCAGGGCGATGAGGAATTCGCCGAGATCTTCCTCGACGATGTCGAAGTGCCGGTCTCCGAGCGCGTCGGTGAGGAAGGCGCGGGCTGGGCTGTCGCACAGGCAACCCTGAGCTCCGAGCGCGGGCTGACGCTGATGGAGCTCTCCTACCGCATGCGCGGTGCGCTGTGGCGCGTGGCGGAGCTGATCCGCAAGCACGGGCGCGAGAACGATCCCGGCGTGCTGCGCGATTTCGGCAGGCTCAAGACCCAGATCGACGCGGTCTGCGCGATCGCCGACACCTTCCTGGAAAACCGCATGAAAGGGCTCGAGAAGAACGGCGACGCCTCGATCGTCAAGAATTCCTATTCACGTGCGCTTCGGGCCTATTCGCTCCTCGGCCTCCGGCTTGGCGGGCTCGACGAGCAATATGTCGCCCCGATCACCTTCGGCGACCTCAATACCGGCAACTGGATGGCCGACTTCATGAACAGCTATGCCTGGACCATCGCCGGCGGTAGCGAGGAAGTGCAGCGCAACATCATCGCCGAGCGCATGCTCGACATGCCGCGCGAACCGAAGAACTGGACGTTCTGACATGATCGAGATCGAAGAGCTCCGCGACACCGCACAAAAGGCCTTTCCCGCCGACCAGTTGATTCCGGATCGCGACGCGAACTGGGAACTGATCGCCGAGATGGGCTGGCTGATGATGCGTCTTGGCGAAGACGATGGCGGTCTTGGCTTGGGCCGGGAAGCATCCACCGCGATCCATTACGAGCTGGGTCGGGTGCTGTCGCCTGCCCCACTGATCCCGGCCCTGATGACGATCGATTCGATTGCCGCCTCGGACACGCTGGAAGGCAAGGAAGACTGGATCGAACGTTGCTGTGCGGGAGAACTGGTCACTGTCAACCTGAGCAGGGGCAGTGTTGAGCGGGCTGCCGACGGCAGCCTCTCCGGCACCCTGCGCGCCGTTCCCGACGCCGACATGGCGAGCCATGTGCTGGTCTGTATCGGGGGCTTCGCCGCGCTGGTCCCGACGGATCGCGACGGCGTCACACTCAGCGAGCGCGAGTTCTGGGACAAGAGCCGGCGGTTGTTCGACGTGACGCTCGACGGGCACGTTCCCGCGCCCGGTATGGTGGTTGCCGAAGGCGACAAGGCGCACAACATCGCCAATGCCCTGCGCGACGAAATGTTGCTGGCGCTTGCCGCCGATAGCCTTGGTGGCAGCTCCGCCGCACTTGAAATGACCGTCGAGTATCTCAAGATGCGCAAGCAGTTCGACCGGCCACTGGCGATGTTCCAGGCGCTCAAGCACCGCTGCGCCGACTTGAAAGCACGCATCGTAAGCACCGAGGCGCTGCTGTGGGAACGCGCACGCAACGCCTCGGCGACAAGTACCGATCTTGGCGCGATCAAGACGCTTGCCGCCGAAGTGTTCGAATTCGTCACCGAGGAGGCAATCCAGATGCACGGCGGCATCGGACTCACCGAGGAGCATCAGTGCCACCTGTTCATGAAACGCGCGATGCTCAATCTGGCCTTGGGCGGCATGCCCGACGAGTGGTGTGAGGCGGCAGGGCGGCAAGCGCTCGAGGATCACGCGCCGGCCTAGCTTCACTCCGAACCCCGGCGCTGGCGCCTGAACGAACGATCCACTAGCCTTTGCAAAGACCGGGACCGTAATGAGGGCAGCCATGGCAGAGCAGGAACCGATCAGGCTTTTCGTTAGCCACCATTCGAGCAAGTTCGATGTTGCTCAGCAGGTTGAAGCGTTGCTGGCCAAGCGTGGCATACGATGCTGGATTGCTCCCCGCGATGTCCCTCCAGGCACGCCGTTCGATACTGCTGTCCATCAGGCCATCGAGACTTCAGCTGCGGTCCTGCTGTTGTTCTGCTCGAATTCGGACAAGAGCCGCCATGTGAAACGAGAGCTGATCCTGAGCGACAAGTCTGGCCGGCCCATCATTCCTTTGCGGCTCGAAGCGATCGACCCAGGCGACCTCGCCTATCACCTTGCCGATTCGCAATGGATCGACTGGATCGACAGGCGCGAGGCCGTAATGGACAGGGTCGCGGCACAGGCGCGGCTTTTCGCCAACGTCCCGCCCGAACTTGCAACGGATGTCACAACCCTGGGAGCCGAAGCGGCTGAACAGCCGGTCCGTTCCGTGAACTGGAATTAGTTATTGGCAGCGGTCGCTGCAGTGATCCTCGCTCTGATCGCCTTGCTGCTGTTCACCACACGTGTCGGCCAGGAACAGTCTTCTGGGCCGCTGCAGGCTGAAAACACGGCTGGATCCGAATTAAATGCCGCACCTGACGAAGAAAATGTTATCGAAGCCTCACCCAAGGACGGTGGCAGTGACGATGAGGCACCAGAGCCTGCACCGGCCAGACCCCCAGTCGTTGCGCCGCCAGCACCAAAACTCGATGTCCCGCTGACCGCCACGCCGCCCCGCGAGCCGACAAACGTCATAGAACTGCCCCTGCGGCGCGTCGTGCAAGCCTGTGCCGGCGTGCCCACCGACACAGAATATCTCATCTGTTCTGACCCCTCGCTCAGTCAACGCGCGGGTCAAATCGGCAGGCTCGTTCGCCAGATCAGGGCCCGCTATGAGGCGTCAGGCCAAAGCTCGCGGGCATTCGACAGCGAACAAAGGCTATGGGTTCAACGGAGTGAAAGCGAACTGCCATTCGGCGGCTTGCGTGGAGACGGCTCAGAAATCACGCTTGCGCGCCCTCAACGCCGCACTCGCTGCGCTGAATTAGGGCCCAAGCTTCTTGCCTTAGACAAGCCCGACTTAGGCCCGCATCACCGTGCCGCCATTGACGGCCATCACCTGCCCGGTCACGTGCCGTCCATCATCGCTCAGCAAGAGAGCCGCCATTGCAGCAATGTCCTCAGGCTGTCCGAGCCGGCCGTTTACCGTCGCCAATCTCGATTTCTCGAGGAATTCGGCTGGCAGCATCTCCCTGACCTTGTCGTGGACGATAAGCCCCGGCGCGATGCAGTTGGCAGTGATGCCCTCGTGGCCAAAGCGCGTGGCGACGTGGCGGGCAAGCGCGGTGATGGCCGCCTTGTTCATGGAGTAGCCAACCCGCACCGTCTCGGAATTATAGACCGCATCGGACACGGTGTAGAGGATTGCACCCCCGCCACGCTTCAGCATTGGCGGGAGGGCATGGCGAGTGCACAGCATGTAACCGCGCTGCTGGCCGCGCGTCACTTCGTCCCATTCCGCCATCGGGATACCGAGCACGTCGAGCGAGTCGCCTTCGCTCGGCTGGAGGTAATTGGCGTGCATCCCGTCGAGCCCGCCGAAACGCGAAAGTGCGACTTGCACCGCATCCGCGATAGAGGCCTCTTCGGAGCCATCCAGTTCCAACCCGACAGCCTTGCCGCCAGCCTGCTCGATCTCGCAGGCGCAACCTGTCGAGATGTCAGCATCGATATCGCCAAGCACGACCTTCGCGCCCTCACTCGCCAAACGCCTCGCGCAGGCATTGCCGATCCCGCCCGCACCCGCGATCAGAATAACCTTGTCTGTCAGTCTTCCCATAACCTCTCTCCCAAACTAGCTGCCTAGGCCTCGGCCTCCAGCCGTTTTACCGCGAGCTCCTTCATCAAGCTCGATTTGACCTTTTCGCTGCCGGTGATGGCATAATCCTCGTCGGAAAAGAACAGCACTCGCCGCGGCACCTTGAAGCTGGCGATCTCGCCTTTGAGAAAAGTGACAATGGACTGCTCGTCGAGTTCAACCCCGTCAATCGGCACGATGCAGGCCACGACCATTTCGCCCAGCAGGTCGTCTGGGATCCCAACGGTTTGGGTGCGTTTGACGCCGGGGAATCTGGCGATGACGTCGTCGACTTCCACGGGCGAGACATTGGCCCCGCCGGTCTTTATCATCTCAGTGAGTCGGCCTTCCCAGAAAAACCGGCCCTCCTCGTCGACGCGACCACCATCGCCGGTGCAGAAGAAACCCTCTGAATCGAAGCATTCCTCCGGCGACTTGCCGAGATATCCCGACATCAGCGTCGGCCCCTTGATGCACATTTCGCCAACTTCACCGCGCGGCTTTATCGCCCCGGTCAGCGGATCGACGATCTTGAGGATATTGCCGGGAAAGGGCCCACCAAAACTGTCAAGATAATACTCCGGCGGCGTGTCCGCAGTGAAGCCGGTGCACACGGTCATTGTCTCGGTCGTGCCGAACGCCATAGGTACCACCCAGTCGGTATCGACCGACGGATGCTCCCAGATCATTTCCCCGCGCGGAACGTATTTCAGGCTGGAGAGATCGGCCTGAGCCCAGCCCGGCGCCGCTAGCAGCCTTGCCCACTGGTGCGGACGCCCGTTGATGAAGGTCAGGCGCTCCTTCTCGATCAGGTCTAGCGCCTCGTCGGCGTCGAAATAACGCTGCAACACCAATGCCCCGCCGGTCGAAAAGGCCGTGCCCCATACCATCGAGCAATTGCCGGACCAGAAGAAGCCGTTGCCTGTCCAGCTCCTGACAGGTTCGCGCATGCAGAAGCTCTGCGGCCAGCGCCACCACTGGATACAGAAGGCGCGCTGCGAATGGACAATGCCCTTGGGCAGGCTGGTAGTGCCTGAGGAAAAGAATATGCCGCCGGTGTCATTCGGATGGACGCCGTCGGCACGGGCAAACACCTGGGCATCGGCGATGCCCTTCCCGCGGGCCAGAAACACGTCCCAGCCCTCGGTCGCACCACCCTCAGCACTTCCGAGAGAAACAAGATGCCGCAGGTAGGGATATGTCTGCGACGTCAGGGTTCCCGGAGCGGCATCGGCAATCCCGGGCTCGAGATCGGTGATCATCGTGCCAAAGTCTGTCTTGAGCACCTGGCTCTCGAACAGCAGGATCGATATCTGTGATGCCGAAATCAGGTAATCGAGTTCGGACCGTGTCGAAAAGGTACTGAGCGCCACAGGAACCGCCCCCGCCAGCGCGATCCCGAACAGGCTTGAAACGAATTCCGGCCGGTTGGTCATAAGGATGCCGATCCGTTCGCCTTTGCCTATCCCGCACGCGATTAGAGCACGGCCCACTTCGAGCGAACGCGCAAGCAACTCGTCATAGCTCCATGACAAGCGCTCGCCGTCGCTGTTGAGCACCAGGGCTTCGGCCGGGCCGTATCGCTCAACAACTTCGCGAAGGTAGCCGCCGATCGTATGCGCTCCCTGCCCCAGCTCTTCATCGAGCGGGCTGCCTTCGACCAGCGATAGGGAAGCGTCTGCCAAGTCCGGTCTCCCGTCGGTTCCAAGACACCAGCACCTAACACCGCGCGGGCATCTGGCAAGCGCGGCTTGCGCAAAAGGGGGTGAACTACCGGACAAGTTTCGTCTAGTGTCGACGAAACGGACTTCTGGGAGAGACGCGATGATGAAACAGGTCAAACTGCTGACGGGTCAGGGAATCGAGGCGCTGCAGGTTATCGATGCGCCGATACCGGAGCCGGGTCCGGGCGAGGCCATCGTCAGGATCAAGACGGCGACGCTCAATTACCGCGACCTCATCATCGCCAAGGGCCTGTTTCCGGGTCTTGGCAAGGAACCGGACGTTATTCCGGTCTCATGCTCTGCTGGCGAAGTGGTCGCAGTGGGAAATGGCGTCAGCCGCGTGAAGGCAGGCGACCGGGTCGTGCCGATCTTTTCTCCCAACTGGATTTCAGGCCCTGGATCCGATGGCAAAATGCTTGGCGGCCCTATCGACGGCATTGCCACGCAATATGCCCTGCTGCCTGCCGAAGGTCTGACGCATACGCCCGACGAGCTCGGCGACCTCGAGGCCGCCACCCTCCCCTGTGCCGCGCTGACCTCCTGGTCCGCACTCACCGCTTTCCGCAAGACGGAGCCCGGCGAATGGGTACTCGCCCACGGCACCGGCGGCGTGTCGATTGCCGCCCTGCAGCTTGCCAAACCCATGGGCGCGAGTGTTGTCATCACCTCGTCTTCCGACGCCAAGCTCGCCCGCGCGCGCTCCTACGGCGCCGATGTGACCGTCAATTACAAGACCTCGTCCAACTGGGTTGCCGAAGTGCGAGAGGCGATTGGCGGCAACAACATCGCCAATGTCATCGACACCGTCGGCGGCACACAATTCGACCAGAACGCATCGCTGATGATCGAGGGCGGCCAGAACTCCTCAATCGGCATGCTAGGATCGGAATTCAGCTGGACGAAACAGGCGCACGGTATCGCCAACCAGCCAATTGGCGTCGGCAACCGTGACCAGCATGAGGAAATGACCCGCTTCATTGTCGAGCATGGAATCAAGCCGGTGGTCGATGCCGTTTATGACCTGGACCGCATTCAGGACGCATACCGGCATCTCGAAAGCGGACAATTCTTCGGAAAAGTCGCCGTCAGCCTGCTTTAAGGCCCGCGGCCAGTTCAGAATTGACAACCTTGAACACGCCGTCCGCCGAGCCGACTATCCGCTCACCGACCTTCATGATGCCGCGCGCGAACACCAGCTGCGAGGTCTTGCGCACCAGTTCACCTTCGCAAATGCAGAACTGGCCGGTCTGCACAGCCCCTGCAAACTGGTAATTCATCTGAACGGTAACGCAGGATTCGTTGCCGATGGAATGCCCCGTCACATAGCCGAGCGCAATGTCGGCAAATGTCAGCATCGCTCCGCCATGGACGATCCCGAAGTTCTCGTTGGCGACCAAATCGTCGAACAGCACGCCGACGAGTAGCCTACCTTCGCGATGGTTAGCCCAGCTTTGCCCGATTGACCGCGAGAACGGGCCGATCGGCAGCTTTTCCCAGCCTTCGGCCTCCAGGGCCTCTACGTCGAATGCCATGAGCAGTCCGGTCAGAGTTCCTGGTTGCCCAGGCCCGCCGCGTGTTTCGCCGCGATCCAGCCGAACGTCATCGACGGGCCGACGCTGGCGCCCGCGCCCGGATAGACCCGGCCCATCGCGGAAGCAGTGGTGATGCCGCATGCGTAAAGGCCTTCGAACGGCGTACCGTCCTCCTTGACCACCCTCGCTTCGGTATCGGTGACGACGCCGCCCCAGGTGCCGACATCGCCGGGAAAAATCTCGACCGCATAGAAAGGCGCCTTGTTTATCCTGCCCATGGTCTGGTTCGGCCCGTCCTTGTTGAAGGGATCGCCCAGCCAATTGCCATAGGCACGTTCACCCCTGCGGAAATCGTCGTCCACACCGGTGTCGACAAAGCCGTTCCAGCGGTCGATGGTGCCCCGCAGCGTACCAGGTTCCATGTTGAGGAGCTTGGCCAGGTCCTCAATGGTGTTGGCCTGCTTGATGTAGTTCTCGTCATACCAGCTCTGCGGAATCTTCGCCCCCTGCTTGTTGGCAAGCGGGTATTTGTCGATGAATTGCTGGTCCATGATCGCATAGCTCGGGATCGCGCCGACGACATCGTCGCGCTTGATTTGGGTCTCGCAGATCAGCTCGTACGAGCTGGCTTCGTTCATGTAGCGCACGCCCGACTGGTCGACCTGGATGCAATGCGGCCGCGCGGTAACGTTCTGCGTGCCATATTTCACGTACAGCTTGTCCCAGCCCGGCGCTTTGGTCAGCGGAAATCCGACCATCTCGTCCATATGCGCGAGCGTGCCGCCAATCCGTTCGAGCTCGACGTGCATGTCGCCGGTGTCGGTCTCGATACCATTCGACCAGTCCTTGGTGGTCTTGGGCATGTATTTGTCGCGCATCGTCTGGTTCATCGAGAAACCGCCGGCATTAACGAGAATGCCGAGATTGGCGCCGATCCGCACTTCCTTTCCGTCCTGCACGGCGACGACCCCAAGCGCCTTGCCGTCTTCGACGATGATCTCCTTGACTGGACATTCCAGGCGGATGTCGGCGGCATTCTTCTCGAGCACCGCCTTCAGCATGCGTCCCTGCAGCGCCGCGCCCGCCGTTACCCATTTCTTGCCTGTGAGCTTGCCGAGCACGACCTTGAAGGCGATCTGCACGAAGATCTTGCGGCTTTCCCAGCTGACCTTCATCCAGGGAACCTTGGATGCATCGTCAAGCTTGG
>CAYPFE010000072.1:0-10177 GCA_964409895.1 uncultured Novosphingobium sp. | reverse complement strand
GCAGCTGATACACGACCTCAAGAACGTCAACCCGGCAGCGAGGATTTCGGTCAAGCTGGTTTCGGAAGTCGGCGTAGGTACGGTCGCCGCGGGCGTATCCAAGGCCAAGGCCGATCACGTCACGATCTCGGGCTATGAGGGCGGAACCGGCGCTTCGCCGTTGACTTCGCTGACTCATGCTGGAAGCCCGTGGGAGATCGGCCTTGCCGAAACCCAGCAGACGCTGCTGCGCAACAACCTGCGCTCCCGCATCGCCGTGCAGACCGACGGTGGCCTCAGGACCGGGCGCGATGTCGCCATTGCCGCCCTTCTCGGGGCCGACGAGTTCGGGTTTGCCACCGCCCCGCTGATCGCGGCAGGCTGCATCATGATGCGCAAGTGCCACCTCAACACCTGCCCGGTAGGCGTAGCCACACAGGACCCTGTGCTGCGCGCGCGCTTCACCGGCCAGCCCGAGCATGTCGTCAACTACTTCTTCTTCGTCGCCGAGGAACTGCGCCAGATCATGGCGGAACTGGGCTTCCGCACTGTCGGCGAGATGGTAGGCCGGGTGGACCGGCTCGACATGCGCAAGGCAATTGACCACTGGAAGGCCGCCGGCGTCGACCTGTCGCGCATCCTCTACCAGGAGCGGCAGGGTGACAGCCCGTCGCTCAACTGGACCGAGACGCAGGATCACGGCCTCGTCACGGCCCTCGACAATGAGCTCATCGCCGCCGCTGCGGACGCCATCGAGAACGGTGAACCCGTGCGGATCGAGGTCAAGGCCAGGAACGTCAACCGCACGGTCGGTGCCATGCTGTCCGGTAACGTCGCGCGGCGTCACGGGCATGCGGGGCTTCCCGACAACACCATCATCGTCAAGGCCACGGGCGTTGGCGGCCAGAGCTTCGGGGCATGGCTTGCGCATGGTGTGACGCTCGACCTCACTGGCGACGCCAACGACTATGCCGGCAAGGGCCTGTCCGGCGGCCGGGTGATCGTACGCCAGCCCGGTCATGTCGACCGCGATCCGCTCAGCAACATCGTCGTCGGCAATACCGTGCTCTACGGTGCGATTGCAGGCGAGGCATTCTTCAACGGAGTGGCCGGCGAAAGATTTGCCGTAAGGAATTCCGGCGCGATCGCGGTGGTCGAAGGCGTTGGTGATCACGGCTGTGAGTACATGACCGGCGGCGTGGTGACGGTTATCGGCGGGACGGGCCGCAACTTCGCGGCGGGAATGTCCGGCGGCGTTGCCTATGTCTATGACGAGAAAGGCGATTTCGAGCAGCTGTGCAATCCTGCGCAGGTCGATCTCGAGAAGATTTCACCGGAACCCGACGAAGACGAAGGGGCAGGCCGTCCGCAGCAGCGCGGATCGAGCGTCTACGATTACGGCATGGGTGACATGCTGCGCCACGACGCAGAGCGGCTGCGTATCCTGCTGGAGCGCCACCATCTGCATACCGGCTCCAAGCGTGCCCGCGCCCTGCTCGATGACTGGGGCAATGCGCTGCCGAAATTCGTCAAGGTCATGCCGCGCGACTACAGGCGCGCGCTCAAGCAACTCGAGGCCGAGCGGCTGGATGCCGCCACGGTCGCCGCGGAATAAGACAGGGTCACTCAGGACATGGGCAAGGAAACCGGCTTTCTCGAGCTTGATCGCCACGACCGGACTTACGGTGACGCGAAGGAGCGACTGACTCACTACAAGGAGTTCATCCTCCCGCTTCCCGAAAGCGAGCTTCGTGGCCAGGCATCGCGCTGCATGAATTGCGGCATCCCGCATTGCCATACCGGCTGTCCGGTCAACAATATCATCCCGGACTGGAATCACCTGGTTTACGAGGGTGACTGGCAGAACGCGCTGGAAGTGCTGCATTCGACCAACAACTTCCCGGAGTTCACCGGACGCGTGTGTCCGGCACCTTGCGAAGCCGCCTGCACGCTTAACATCATCGACCAGCCGGTGACGATCAAGTCGATCGAATGCCAGATCGTCGACCGGGGATGGGATCAAGGCTGGATCACGCCGCAGCTGCCCGAAAAGCGCACCGGCAAGTCGGTTGCGGTCGTCGGTTCGGGCCCCGCCGGCATGGCCTGCGCTCAGCAATTGGCGCGTGCTGGGCATTCTGTGACCCTGTTCGAAAAGAACGACCGGATTGGCGGACTGCTGCGTTACGGCATTCCCGACTTCAAGATGGAAAAGCAGCTCATCAATCGCCGGATGAAACAGATGCAGGCGGAAGGTGTGGAATTCCGCCCTTCGACCGAGGTCGGCGTGAAGATTTCGGTAAATTCGCTCAAGGAGAATTTCGACGCGATCGTGTTTTCCGGCGGGGCGGAGGAGCCACGGCGTCTCGACATTCCCGGTTCGTCGCTGCCGGGCGTCCATGTTGCGATGGATTTCCTGCGCCAGCAAAACAAGCGTAACGCCGGCGACGATGAAATGCGCGCTGCGCCCGACGGCACCATAAGCGCGACCGGTAAGCATGTCGTGGTGATCGGCGGCGGCGACACCGGCTCCGACTGCGTCGGCACATCGAACCGGCAGGGCGCCGCCAGCGTCACCCAGATCGAGATCATGCCCAAGCCGCCTGAAATGGAAGACAAGGCGATGGTCTGGCCGGAATGGCCGCTGAAGCTGCGCACCTCGTCGAGCCACGAGGAAGGCGTCGATCGCGACTGGTCGATCCTGACCAAGCGGGTCACCGGCGAGAATGCGGTCGAAGGTCTCGAATGTGTCCGGGTCGAATGGAACCAGGGGAAGATGGAGGAAGTGCCGGGCAGCGAATTCACGCTCAAGGCCGACCTTATCCTGCTGGCCATGGGTTTCCTTGGTCCTCGCAAGCCGGGCCTGCTGGAACAGTCAGGCGTCGAGCTCGACGGGCGTGGCAACGTCCTTGCCGACACCGAAAGCTACCGCACCAGCGACGAAAAGATTTTCTCCTGCGGAGACATGCGTCGTGGCCAGTCGCTGGTCGTCTGGGCGATCCGCGAAGGCCGTCAGTGCGCTCGCGCCGTCGATCAAACGCTGATGGGAGCGAGCGACCTGCCGCGCTGATCCGCTCATACAGATAACACGCAAACCGGAGCCGGAAATGGTCTTCAACAGCCTGACGGTCGATAGGCCGGAGCATGTGCCCGAAGTGGCGGTCCACGCGTTCGATTACTTCCGCGACGAAGGCCTGTTCGCCGATCCGCACAAGCGGATTCTCGAACTGGTTGACGCTGCTCCACCGCTGTTCTGGACGCCGCACAATGGCGGGCACTGGATGGCTGTCGGCTATGAGGAAGCTTTCCAAGTCCTGCGCAATCCAGAGCTATTCTCAAGCGCGCTGATGTCGGCGGAAGCCTCGGCACATGCGATTGCACCGAGATTGCCCGACGGCAGACGCATCCCGATGATGACGCCGATCATGATGGACCCGCCGCTCCACACGACGCTGCGCGGTCCCCTGCAGAAGACCTTCTCACCCAAGACGGTGATGGCGCTTGGCGACAAGATCGAGCAGTTGGCTATCAGCCTTGTCGATGCGGTCGCCTCTAACGGAGCCGCCGATTTCGTTGCTGCGGTTACCGAGCCGCTGCCTGTGCGTATTTTCCTGGAGATGATGGGTCTGCCGGACGACAGGATCGGCGAGTTCCGCTCGATGGTCCGTGAGGTGCTGGAGCCGAGGGGGCTCGATCCCGTTGCCGAAGTGATGCGGATGCGCCGGATCGGCGATGCGATGCTGGACCAGATCTTGGCGCGCCGCGACGATCCGGAGGACGATATCATAAGCCTGCTGTGGTCGGTCGAGATCGACGGCGAACCCATGACGCTCGAGCTGATGGAGGACTATTGCTGCCTGCTGTTCGTCGCCGGGCTCGACACCGTGATCAATGCGATGACCTATGGCATCCGGCACCTTGCCCGCAATCCTGCCCTGCAGGCGCAGCTGCGTGCCGATCCCGACGCCATCGTCGAGGCGACCGAGGAACTGTTGCGGCTCTATTCCTTCACCGGCCCGGTGCGCCGCGTTACCCGGGACACCAAATTGGCGGGCAATGACCTGCATGAAGGCGACATCATCTTCGTCTATCTCGGCGGTGTCGATCTCGACCCGCGCGAATTCCCGCAGCCCGGCTCATTCGATCTCGGGCGCGAAAACAAGAACCACCTGATCTTCGGAGCAGGACCGCATCGCTGCCTTGGTTCGCACCTTGCCCGGATCGAGCTGAAGACGCTCTATCGCGTCGTGCTGGAACGCCTGCCCGAATTCCGCATGGACCCCGACGAGCGTCCAGTATTTCATCCGGGCAATGTGCTTTCCGTCTCGAAACTGCCGATCCGCTGGGATTAGGACGCTAGCTTTCCACCTTTGAAGCGCAGGCAACGCATTGCGCGACGCTGGGATCGTGTTCGAGCCGTGCCTCGGCGATGTTCTCGCCGCAGGTGGCGCACCAGCCCCATTCTCCTTCGTCCAAGCGCCGAAGTGCTGCGCCTATACGCTGTCTCTCGGCATCGCGGCGGCGCTGAGTGGCCTGGGCCATCGCCTGCTGCTGCATCGCATCAATCCGGGACAGTCGGCCGACGGCGTCCTGCTGAAGGCTGACCGGTTCCTGCGCATCCTCACCGATGCGATCTTCCTCCTCCAGCTCGGCCAGCCGGGCGATGAGGCGTTCCCGGGCGAGGGTTTCATCCACGGCTGTCGGGATCGACGATTTCCACCCAGATCGGACCAGCACCGGTGGCTATTGAGGATTGCCGGGTCAGCCTGCCCGTCGCCGGATCGCGGGCGAACACGGTTATGTCGTTGGAGCCCTGCCCCGCGGCGAGCAGGAAGCGGCCCGAAGGATCGATCGCAAAACTGCGCGGAATGTTCCCTGCATCCACCAGCTCGACGAATGCCAGCCCGCCAGTTTCGGCATCCACGGCATAGACCGAGATCGCGCTGAGCGCGCGTGAGCTGCCGTAGAGGAAGTTCCCGTCGGGAGAGAGGTGCAGGTCGGCGCCGATTCCGTGGTCGGCCTGGCGTTCGGGCGGCCTTGGGTCGGCACTTGCGACATGGGTCAGCAACCCGCTGTCCGGATCGATGCGAAAGCCGTCCAGGGTGCCGGAGCTTTCGTTCATGACGTAGAGGAACAGATTCGAGGGATGCAGCGCCATGTGCCGCGGCGTGCTGCCCGCTATCGCGTTGGCTCCGGGCGTGCCGGTGCGGGTGAGCTTGCCAGTTGCTTCGTCGAAATCGAAGGTAAGAACTTCCTCGACTCCGGTCGCGGCACCGTAGAGGAATCGGTTGTTGGGATGCATCAAAACCGAATGGGGCGTCACATGGCCCTCTGAGGTTTCGAAAGCCTGGGCGGCGAGGCTGCCGTCATCACCCAGCTTGCCGACCCAGAAGAGATTTCCATAATAGGCGCCGCCGATAAGGTAGTGGCCGGACCGGTCCAGGCCGATGAACGGCGTCGATGCCGGGATCGGAGTCACCCGCAAGAGTTCCAGAGCGCCCGTCGCCGGATCGATCCGGTAGCTGGCCACCCGGTTGGGCAGTGCCCGCAGGCTTGCATAGAGTGTGGAGCCGTCTTGGCTTGTAGCGAGCGGTGCACCGATGGTTCGCAGCGCCGACATTGGCTCGCCGTCGACCTGAGCGGTATCTTTTGCGGCTGGCAGCCTTGTGGTGCCAAGCTGAGTCAGAACGCCTGTGTCACGTGTCATAGCGTAATTGCGGATTTCCTGATCCGTGCCGCAGGATACATAGACCAGAAGTTTCGACTCGCTCATTGTACCTTCTCCTGTGAGGCTCATGCCCTGCGCTACAATGACCAGTCGATCGATCCCCGTCCATTCTCTTCGAGGAATGCATTCGCCTTGCTGAAATGCCGGCAGCCGAAAAATCCCGAGTGTGCGGAAAGTGGGCTGGGATGGGGTGCCGTCAGCACCAGATGCCGGGAATGGGAAAGGTCGGCTACTCGCTCGGCCTTCCGGCGGGCATGACTGCCCCAGAGCATGAAGACGCAGGGTTCGTCCTTGGCGGCGACGGCGGCGACGGCGGCATCGGTAATCGCTTCCCACCCCATGTTCTGGTGCGATCCAGCACGGCCTTCCTCGACCGTCAGCGCGTTGTTGAGCAGCAATACGCCCTGGCGCGCCCAAGACTCGAGATTGCCGTGCTGCGCCCGAGGAAGGCCCAGATCCTCAGCGATTTCCTTGTAGATATTGACCAGCGACGGCGGAATCCTGACGCCGTCGGGCACCGAAAAGCACAACCCATGCGCCTGCCCCGGCCCGTGATAGGGGTCCTGCCCCAGAATGACCGCCCGGACGTCGTTTAGCGGCGTCAGTTCCAGTGCTCGCAAGCGGCTGCCACGCGGCGGATAGATGCGCTTGCCATTCGCCTCTTCCGCCTTGAGGAAGCCACCGAGCCTGCGTGCCTCACGGCTTTGCAGTAACGGGGCGAGCGCCGGCTGCCAGCTGGCGGGTACGGAGTTGTCCGTTGCTGTTTGCGCCATCGCTACCACCCATTGCGAAATACGGGTTCAATCCCTAAGCACTTTGCCGATATGGCTGTCTATCTCCACGAAGAAGATCTCCCCGAGGGTGTGCTCGCACCTGGTCCGGTTGCTGTCGATACCGAGACCATGGGGTTGATCACGCCGCGCGACCGCCTGTGCCTCGTCCAGATCAGCGATGGCGGCGGCGATGAGCACCTCGTCCGCTTCTCGCCCGGAAGCACATTCGAAGCACCCAATCTCAAAGCCGTGCTCGGCGATCCCGCGCGGCTCAAGCTCTATCATTTTGCCCGCTTCGATCTTGCCGCCATCGAGCACTACATGGGGATTACGGCAGCACCCGTGTTCTGTACCAAGATCGCGAGCAAGATGGTTCGCACCTACACCGACCGGCACGGGCTCAAGGACCTGGTAAAGGAACTCCTCGGCAAGGAAATCTCCAAGCAGCAGCAGTCGAGCGACTGGGGCGGCCCCGAATTGTCGGACGCGCAGCGCGAATATGCCGCTTCGGATGTGCGCCATCTCCACGATCTGCATGCAGAGCTGGTCAAGCGACTTGAACGTGAAGGGCGCAGCGAACTGGCGCAGGCCTGCTTCGATTTCCTGCCGGCACGCGCCAGGCTGGACCTTGCCGGTTGGCCCGATCACGACATTTTCAGCCACGAATCGGCGTAGGGTGGCGATGACTGCCCAGGCCGATCTCATCCGTGACAAGCGTCGCCACTTTGCCACACCGGGCGGCTTTCATGACAAGCTTATTTCCTTTCTCGCCAAGGCACTTCCTGCCGCGATCGGTCTTGTCGCGGCAGTGATGATCCTCTCGCCGCTATCTCCGCGCGGGGAAATTGGATTCCTGCTCGATCGCAACGAGGTCGCGGTCACCGACCAGCGCATCAAGGTCGACGAGGCGGCTTACCGAGGCCGGGATGCGCAAGGGCGCACATTCGTCGTCACGGCCGGAAGCGCGGTCCAGGCTTCGTCCGATACGCCAGTTGTCGAAATGGACGACCTGGTAGCGAAAATGCAACTCAAGGAAGGACCTGCCCAGCTCAGTGCCGAGCAGGGCTTCTACAATTTCGATATCGAGCAAATAACTGTAGCCGGGCCGGTGAATTTCACGGCGGTGGATGGCTACAGCATGGTCACCAACAACGTCCGGATCGACCTCGATACGCGCACGGCGGTGGGTTCGGGAGGAGTCGAAGGCTCCGTACCGACGGGCACCTTCCGCGCGGATCGGATCATTGCCGACCTGGATGAGCGCAATGTTACCCTTGAAGGAAATGCCCGGCTGCGTATGACGCCAGGAAAGCTGAGGATGCCCCAATGAAGCCAGGAGTAAGCATGGCAAGCTCGTTCCGCATCGCTGCAGGCGGCTTCATCGCGGCCGCGGCTCTTCTGACTGGCTGGCAGCACCTCTCGGCCCAGGTCATTTCCGGCCACAATAGCGATTCGCCGGTCGATTATTCGGCCGACCGGATCGAGCTGCAGGGACGCCAGGACCGCGTCGTGCTTTCAGGCAATGTCGATATCACGCAGGACAGGCTGAGGCTGCGGGCGGAACGCACGACGGTCGATTTCACCGACGAAGGGTCGCTGAGGATACAACGCATCACCGCGACCGGCGGCGTCCATGTCACGCGAGGCAGCGAAGTGGCGCGCGGCGATGTCGCCATCTACGACTTCAACCGTCGCATCATCACCGTTGTCGGCAACGCCTCGCTCAGGCGGAACGGAGACACACTCAACGGCAAGCGTTTCGTTATCGACCTCAACAGCGGTGTATCGAGCGCTGACGGCCGGGTTTCGGGTTCCTTCTCGGTGCCGAAGCGAAACTAGGTTCCACATTTGCGCTCAGCCTGCCGTGCCGCGCTTGCCGATGGGGGTGGCGTTCGCGTCAGTTCAGTGTAAGTGGCGAGCGCTGAAACGGGGCTAGAGTGGCGGTTGGCCGGGATGAGCAGGGAACGCGTCTATATCTATGACACCACGCTGCGCGATGGAGCGCAGACGCAAGGTGTAAACTTCTCCGCCGCAGACAAGGCGGCGATCGCGCTTGAGCTCGACCGGCTCGGCATCGACTATATCGAGGGCGGCTGGCCGGGCGCCAACCCGACTGATGACGCTTTCTTCGAGGACAAGCCGGCGCTCAAGCGTGCGCGGCTCTCCGCATTCGGCATGACGCGCCGCTCGGGGCGCAGCGCTGCCAACGATCCCGGCCTTCAGGCAATTCTCGGCGGCGGCACCGAAGTCATTTGCCTGGTCGGCAAGACCTGGGATTTCCATGTCGAGGTCGCGCTGGGTGCCACGCTCGACGAGAATATCGACATGATTCGTGACAGCGTGGCTCTTGCAAAGGAACGCGCCGGCGAGGCGGTGTTCGATGCCGAGCATTTCTTCGATGGCTACAAAGCCAATCCGGAATTCGCGCTGCGCTGCGCCACCACCGCCTTCGAAGCGGGCGCCCGCTGGATCGTGTTGTGCGATACCAACGGCGGCACCCTGCCTGAAGAAATCGAGCGGATCGTCGGCGAGGTGACGCAGCATATCCCGGGGGAGAACCTCGGCATTCACTGCCACGACGACACCGATAACGCGGTCGCCAATTCGCTGGCCGCAGTGCGCGCGGGCGCAAGGCATGTCCAGGGCACGCTGAACGGCCTCGGCGAGCGCTGCGGCAATGCCAACCTGACCTCGATCATCCCCTCGCTGATGCTGAAGATGGGCTACGATACCGGCCTGAGCGACGAAGACCTCGCCCGTCTGACCCATGTCTCGCGCTTCCTCGACGACAGGCTGAACCGCACTCCCGATTCATCGGCCGCTTACGTGGGTGACCGCGCCTTTGCTCACAAGGGCGGGTTGCACGTTTCGGCAATCGAGAAGGACGCGCGCACCTACGAGCATATTTCGCCTGACGCCGTCGGCAATGAGCGTCACATCGTCGTTTCCGACCAGGCCGGCAGGTCGAACGTGCTGGCACGGTTTCGCGAGATCGGCATCGAGGTCGATCCCAAGAACCCCAAGGTCGGCACCCTGCTGGAAGAGGTGAAACGTCGCGAGCACGAGGGCTATGCCTATGATGGCGCTTCGGCGAGCTTCGAACTGCTGGCACGGCGCGCGCTTGAAGGGGTGCCCGACTATTTCAACCTGCAGAGCTTCCGGATCATGGACGAGCGGCGCTGGAACGTGCGCGGCGAACTGGTCACGCTTTCGGAAGCCGTCATCAAGGTCGATGTCGGAAGCGAGCATTTCATGACGGTTGCAGAAGGCAACGGCCCGGTGAACGCGCTGGACAACGCCTTGCGCAAGGCGCTGTCGGCTGCCTACCCGCAGCTCAACGACATGCGGCTCACCGATTACAAGGTGCGCATCCTGACGCCAGGAGCGGGTACCGAGGCGATCACGCGCGTCGTCATCGAGAGCGTCGATTCGCAGGGGAACCGCTGGTCGACCATGGGCGTTTCCGAAAACGTCATCGACGCCTCGTTCAACGCGCTGCATGATGCCATCACCTACAAGCTATACCGGGATGGGGCTGAGGCGAAGTAGGCGGCCTTGCGTCAGGCCGGTTCGAAGCTGATCGGCAGGCCTTTCAAATGCCTCACGCCGGGGAACAGCCAGCACATCGAGCCCCTGTGTGTGCCGCGTCGAAATGCGGCTAAGGGTCTTCGCTGAACCAATGTTGCTCCATGTCTAGGTG
>CAYPFE010000071.1:0-10184 GCA_964409895.1 uncultured Novosphingobium sp. | reverse complement strand
ACGCGGTGATGATTGGCGACACCGCCTACGACATGGAGATGGCGTCGGCGGCGGGGGTCCGCGCCATCGGCGTTTCCTGGGGCTATCACGCGCCTGTCGAACTTGCCGCCGCCGGCGCGGAATTCGTGGCCGCCAGCCCCGCCGAACTCAAGGAGTATATCCTGTCATGAGCGCAGATCCCGCCAGATCCCGGTTCTTCGTCATCCAGTTGCTGCGGCTGTCCGGAGTGGCATTCGTGCTGGTGGGACTGGCGATCCTAAACGGCCTCATCGAGCTGCCTGAGATTGCGGGTTACGTAATTCTCGGCATCGGCCTGATCGACACGCTGATCGCGCCGATCCTGCTGTCCCGCGTCTGGAAAACGCCGCTGCCATGAAGCGATTCTACAAGCAGGCAAGCGTCGGGGAGGCCGAAGGCGGCTGGCGCGTGCTGCTCGACGGCAGAGCGATCAAGACAGCAGCCGGAAAGCCGCAGATCGTGCCCGCAAAGGCGCTGGCCGAGGCGTTGGCGCGCGAATGGGCGGATCAGGGCGAGGACATCGATACCGCTTCCTTTCCCCTGCGCGACCTTGCCGATTTCGCGCTGGATGCGGTTGCCGGCGACCGCGCGGCGACGATTGCCGAGCTCGTCAAATATGCCGGGACCGACACGCTGTGTTATCGCGGAGACGAAGGCGAGGCACTCCACCAGCGGCAGCTGGAGGTCTGGGAGCCTCTGCTGTGCGCCGCCGAAGAGCGCTGGGACGTGTATTTCACGCGGATATCCGGCATCGTCCACCAGCCCCAGCCGGACGAGACGCTGGCGCGGATGGCAACAATTCTCGAAGCGGAAAACACCTTCACGCTTGCCGCATTGCGCATGTTGGTAAGCCTCTCCGCCTCGCTGGTGATCGGCCTTGCCGCCATCGCACCGGATGCCGATGCCGAGGCCTTGTGGGCCGCCGCCAATCTCGAGGAGGACTGGCAGGCCGAACTGTGGGGCCAGGACGCCGAGGCCGAAGCCCGCCGCCAGACCCGCTTCGAAGCCTTCGCCACGGCAATGCGGTTCGCAGGCCTGGCGCGGGACACGTGAAGATCGTCTTCAGCCGCAAGGGCTTCGACAGCAGCTATGGCGGCGCGCCGTCACCGATTGTGGCCGGACGGCCGGTGTCGCTGCCGATCCCCGGGTCTCGCGGCGAGCGTACAGGCTATGACGACCTCGGCCTGGCGGAGCTCGTCTCGGAGGCCACAGGCGGCCGCATGTCCGGCGCGGATCGCTGCCATGACGATCCGATGTTTGCGGACGGTATGTGCTGGCTCGGCCAGGCCGGCGCGGCACAGGGTCACCTTTCGAAGCAGGGGGTCGGCATCGGCGACGTGTTCCTGTTTTTCGGCCTGTTCGCAGACCCCGGAACGGGTGAGCGCCACCACCGCATTTTCGGCTGCATGAGGGTGACCTGCCATGGCCCGCCCGAGGAGGTCCGCAACCAGCCCGGCTGGCACGAACCACCCCGCCCTCACCCGCATTTCGAAGGGTCATGGGAAGGCAGCAACGCAATCTACCACGGACCCGGCAGACTGGCAGCAAGCGCCGATCCCTTCCTCCGACTCACCCGCCCCGGGGGACCGCTCAACCGCTGGCAGGTGCCCTCGTGGCTGAAAGGCCGAGGTCTCAGCTATCATGGCAAGCCGGAACGCTGGTTAGGCCGGACCGGCCTCGATTCGGTAAGGCGCGGACAGGAATTCGTCTGCGATATCGGCAAGGCCACGGAGCCGCGCCGCTGGCTGAAGGAGATCATGGCCGCTTTCCATTGCGACATGTCCCGATTCTGAAACTCCCGCCGTTCGTGTCGAGCGCAGTCGAGACACTTTGGCGAGGTTCTGCTTGGCCGTCTCTCGACTTCGCTCGAGACGAAGGGGGAGAAGGTTGGATCGACCTTGGCGGGGTACTGCTACCCGAACAGCCGCTTGAGCCACGCCCAGAACCGGGCCAGCAGAGTCGGCTTCGCCGCCAGTGTGGCGGCGGCAGGTGTGGCGCCCTCAACCACCCCATACTCCGCCTCGATCCGTTCCTTCAGCTGGCTGGCGAAGCCGGAGGCGAACTTGGGCAGGACCGGGCCGCCCATCGCTTCCCACATCGGCGCCAGCGGGCCGGTGCCGCTGACTTCGACGTGAAGCGCGACATCGGTCCCAGTGCCATTCGCCGCCGCACGATAGGTGCCGGTACCGGTCACCGGATCGCCCTTGAGCTGGAAGTGGAAATCGACTTCCTCCGGCCCCGCCCAGCGATCGACCACGACTTCTACCTTGACCGTGCGCACCATCGCGCCGACGCCGATCTTGAGCACCCACAGCGAATTGTCGTCGTCGATAATCTCGCATGTCTGGTAGCCGGGCATGATCTCGGCCCAGCGCTCGACGTCCTTGGCGTATGCCCAGGTGTTGTCGATGCTCTGCAAGACCAGGATCGATTGCGTGGTCTCGATCAAGCGCCCAGCCTTTCGATCTCGGCATCGAGCAGCGCGCTCGGCTTGCCCGAGGCGTGGAGGGCGGCAAGCCAGCCATAGGTCATGCCGCGTGCGTTGGAGACGCCGCTCTGCATCACCGCACCCGTTTCCATGCGAGCGGCCGAGTTGCCTGCGGCATAGAGGCCCGGAATCGGTTCCTCGTCCCAGCCAACGACATTGCAGTTGCGGTCGATCTTGAGCCCGGCGGCGGGAATCGCGGTCGCTCCCATGCGGCTCAGCTTCACCGCATAGAACGGTGGCTTGACGATCGGGCCCAGGTTGGGATTGGGCTCGTTTTTCGGATCGCCCGTCATCCACTGGCCCCACGGCTGCTGGCCACGGTTGAAATCGGGATCGACGCCGGCCTCGGCATTGGGGTTGAAGGCGGCGATGGTCTCGAGCAGCCCCTCCTTGTCGATGCCGGACTGTTCCGCCAGCTCTTCGAGCGTGTCGCAGACAACACCCAGCCCTTCCGGCCAGTCCTGCTGCGGCATGATCGACATGAAGGCGTATTTCTCGCGCGCCTGGCTGTCGCAGATGATCCAGCAGGGGAAGTTCGGGTGCGTCTGGTTCACGCCCTCGATGTGGTCGAGCTTGTAGTAGAAGCTGCGGTAGAAGCTCTCGTTGCCGAAGCGCTTGCCGGCCTGGTTGACGACGATGTGGTGCGGCAGTCCGATGATCGGCATGCAACTGCGCCACACCTGCTGGCCCTCGTCGGTTTCCTCGCCGGGTACGGCAAAGCCCGCCATCGAGATTTCCGGAACCCGGGCGACCTGCCCGCCGAAGGGCCCTGCAAGCTTGATATTGGAACCGTTGATCGCGGTGAACAGCATCGATTCGGATTCGAGCACGGTGCCGAGCGTCTTTTCGAGCTTCTGGTTGCGCTCGTAGCTGGAGACGGCGATGACGACGCCCCGGCTTCCCCTGATGAAGACATCCTGGCCGTCCCTCACCGCGCGCACGCCGATAACGCGCTCGCCATCGCCGATCAGTTCCTTCACATCCATGCCGGTTTCCAGCGGGATCGAACGGTCGAGCGCCCCCTTGACGAAATAGGCGGCAAGGCCGGAGCCGGCACAGCGCTCGTCATTGGTGATGCGCTTGCCCATCAGCTCGTAATCCCACTGCAGCACGCAGGAGAGCCCTCCGGCGTCGGAAATGTCCTGGTTGGTGAGACCGTAGGGCACCTGCGGCGAAAGCCGGGTCTTGGGCTGCCATTCCCCCAGCGTCTCGCCGGGGAAGGGAACCGCCTCGATCATCCTTCCTTCCGACATCGAGTCGTTGGTGAGGCCATAATAATAGTCCGGGCAGCCCCGGATAACCTGCATCCTGAGGCCGGCGTTGTCCTCGAAATATTTGAGCGCGGCGCGAGCATGGGTGGCGAAGTTGAGGATTGCCGTGTCCTCGCCATATCCCATCGACAGGCGCTGGAGATAGCGGAAGCCGCTGTCGAGCGAGTCCTCGATGCCGAGTTCCTTCGCAAGGTGGTTGCCGGCGATCCACACCTGCCCCTGCGACAGCGCGGTGACGCCCCCGACCTCGCCGGATTTTTCCAGAACGACGGTCTTCAACCCGTGATCATGCGCAGTGATCGCGGCGGACAGCCCTCCGATACCCGAGCCGATCGAGACGAGGTCCACCTCGATATCCCATTTCTCCGGAAGGTTACGGATCATGCCTGTCATCCTCTCCATATGGTGACGAGCGCCACACGCGCTGCGAATCCCGGCGGCCTGTCTAATTTACCACCTGGCTCGTTTCAATCCCAAAAATGTGAGAATACGACCGATCAATGTTTTCTTGCCCGGCACCATTTTAACACCTAGAACGTTTCAAATAGTGCCGCCCGTTCCGATGCCGGTTTTCACGATTGGCGTTTCGCGTTAGGGGCTCTAAGACAGGACCATCAGGACGAATTGCAGCGGCTATGGCCAGCGGGCCGATGCCGCGAGAATTTGGGAGACCGCTTGTGAACAAGCCCGAGAATTTCAGTTTCGACAACATCACCGGCAAGGACATGGACGAGGAAAAGCTCGTCACCTATCCGACCGAGGCGTTTCTTTCGCGCGACTATCTCGAGGACGAGAAGAGGCTCCTTTGGCCGAAGGTCTGGCAGATGGTCGAACGCGTCGAAGACTTTCCCGACGTCGGCGACTGGATGGCCTACGGCATTGCGGATGAATCGATCATCGTCATGCGCGTCGCCGAGGGGGACAAGGCCGATTCGTTCCGTGCCTTCCACAATGTCTGCCCGCACCGCGGCCGCCAGCTGATCTCGGTTCCCGATGGCGCCCACTCAGTGCGCGGCAAGGGGCGTACGAATTTCATCTGCGGCTTCCATGGCTGGACCTTCGACACCGATGGCAACAACACCTACCTGCTCGACCCGCAGGACTGGCATAACAAGCTCACCCCCGATCTGACCTGCCTCAGCGACGTGAAGCTCGATCTGTGGGGCGGCTTCATTTACATCAACATGGACCTCGATTGCGTGCCGTTGAAGGAGTGGATGGGCCGCTGCGGCGAAATCCTGAGCTACTTCGAATTCGACAAGATGCGCTACAAGTGGCGGCAGTGGGCGGTCTATCCCTGCAACTGGAAAGTCGCGATCGAGGCCTTCCTCGAACCCTACCACGTCGCCGGCACCCATACCCAGCTGCTGGCCTACGGCGACTACTACGCCGCATCGCAGCAGTACGGCTGGCACTCGGTATCGAAGTACGACACCCGAGAAGACAAGTTCAAGAATGCCCAGTCGTCGGGCACGGTGCGCGCAGGCAAGGGCGACGATCCGCGCGTCTCAACCTATGAGCTGATCCGTGAGAATTACGAGACGGTGATGTACACCGCCTCCACCGAAACGCTGGTCGCCGCTGCCAAGCGGCTGGTGGACGAGCTTCCGGAAACCGCGACGCCCGCCGAATGCATCGCGCACTGGCTGGCATCCGCCAAGGCCGACGATGCCGCACGCGGGGTTATCTGGCCGGAAATTCCGCCCGATATCCAGTCCGAATCGGGCCTCGCCTGGGGCATCTTCCCCAACCAGAACATCCTGCACGGCGTCACCTTCGCCAGCCCCGCCTATCGCGTGCGGCCCTATGGCGACGATCCGAACAAGTGCATCTTCGAAGCCTATGCGCTCGAACGCTATCCCGAAGGCGAAGAGCCGAAAACCGAATGGGTCGAGGCCGAAAAGACCGAGGAGAACTGGGGGCCGGTGCTGATGCAGGACTTCTCCAACATGGAATTCGTCCAGAAGGGCATGAAGTCGAGCGGCTTCCGGGGCGTGCAGCCCAACCCGCACCAGGAACAGAAGGTCATCAACCTCCACCGCAACCTCGCCAATTTCCTCGAAGGACGCGGCGCACCGACCCTGCGCGACATCTGATGGGCTTCGATCCGGGCAAGTATGGCCCCTGGGCCGTCATCCCCGGCGGTTCCGAGGGCATCGGCGCCTGCATCGCCACGCGGCTGGCGAAGGCCGGCATCAACAGCGTGCTGATCGCGCGCAAGCCCGAGCCGCTGGAGGAGGTGGCCGCCGAGATTCGCGCGCTCGGCGCCGAGGCCCGCACGCTGACCATGGACCTCGCCAGCGAAGACATGTTCGAGCAGATCAAGGCGGCGACCGCCGATCTCGAAGTCGGGCTGCTGGTCTACAACGCCGGGGCAAGCTTGCGCACCGGTCCGTTCATCGAATGGGACATCGCCGATGTCGAGCAGGTGATCCGCCTCAACGTGCTCGGCCAGACCCGGCTTTCGCACCATTTTGGCAAGCAGATGGCGGCGCGCGGGCGCGGCGGCATCGTGCTGATGGGCTCGCTGGCGGGCGTCGCCGGCAGCCCCAGCGTCATCACCTATTCGGGCGCCAAGGCCTATTCGCAGATCTTCTCCGAAGGACTGTGGTGGGAGCTTAAGCAGCACGGCGTCGACGTGCTTCATGTCGTCGTCGGTCAGACCAACACCCCGGCGATGGCGCGGCTCGGCATCGGCTACGACGGGGATGTGGGAGACGATCCGGACATGGTGGCGGCGTTGTCGCTCGACAATCTCGCCGACGGTCCGGTGGTGGTCGTCCCCAAGATGCAGGAAGGCTTCGACCAGCTCACCAACCCGGACCGCCGCGGCCTGACGCTGCAGAACGCGGAGTTCATCCTGTCGAACACCGAAGGGACGTGGGATTAAGTCCGCGTAACGGCGCAATCAAGCCGTCACCTCTTCCCCCTCCAGATCGAACTCTATCGGCAGGCCCCGGATACCCCAGGTGCCCGGGAACGGGCGGTAGCCCTGCGGCCCCGCCGTGCGCGGGTTCTTCAGCCGCGCGCAGATCTGGTGGATGCCCTCGTGGATCTGCGCGCGGGCGATATATTGCCCCAGGCAGATATGCGGGCCGAGGCCGAAGCCGATGTGCTTGTTGACCTGCTCGCGCTCGGGATCGAAACTCTCGAAGTCCTCGGCATAGCGCTCGTCATGGGTCGCCACCGAAATGGTGAACCAGACAATCGAGCGCTTCTCCAGTAATACGTCCTTGTAGACGATGTCCTCGTTGAGGATGCGCTGGTTCGAGGTGGTCGAGTGGATGCGGAAGGCTTCCTCTACCACCTTGCGGGCGAATTCGTGATCCTCGCCGCAGCGTTTGTACATCTCCGGCCGGTCCATCAGCAGCCACATGATCAGCGTGATCATGTTCTTCGAGGTGTCGTAGCCCGCGACGAACAGGAAGATCAGCACGTCGGCAAGCTGGCGATAGGTCATCTCGCCCCGGTCATGCGACTGCAGCAGCAGATCGAGCAGGTCGGGGTCCTCGCCGGTGCGCGGGTTGGCCCGCCGGTCGACGACGAGGTCGTCGACGAAATTCTCCATGGTGACGACACCTTCCTGCATCGCCGGCAGCCAGCGCTTGTCCATGCTGGTGGACAGGCCGATCGCTTCCATCGCCGAGCGCAGGCCCGGGATCACCTTGGGATCAGCGCCGATCAGCGTGCACATCACCGTGATCGGGAAGTAGGAGGCGAATTCCTCGAAATCGAAGGCCTTCCTGGGCGCCCATTCGTCGAGCAGCCGCTCGATCACCTTCTGCATCAGCGGACGGTGGATATTGGCCTGGCGAGGCGTGAAATAAGGCGCGAGGATGTCGCGCAGGTTCTTGTGCGGCTCGCCCATCATCGAGAGCATGTGGCGCTTCTGGAATTCGCCCCAGGGCGTGTCGTGGGCTTCCATGATGTCGACGATGCTGTCGTACATCATGCTCATCAGCCCTTCGTGGCCGAACAGGTCGCGCGTCGCCTGGTAGTCGGTGACGACATAACCAAGGTGCCAGCGCGCCAGCCATGGGTGTTCAGCGCGAGCGCGCCTGAAATGGGGGAACGGATCTTCGGCGAAGGAGTCCGCCTCCATCTCCAGATAGGGTAGCTCGAGTTCTGCGCCTTTCTGCACCATGGTCCTCTCTCCTAGGCTTTCCTGCCGGTCTTTTCCTCCCACTTGCGGAAGGCTTCCGCCGCGCCCTTTTCACGTTCGGGCTCCAGCCGGTCGATGGCGGAGGTGAGCCCGTCGTAGGAATCGACGCGGTTGCGGTTGGTGTTCGCAAAATGCGGCATCACGAAGCGCGCGTAAAGCTCATAGCTCTTCTTGGTCTCCTCCCAGTCGGCCCAGTTGTGCGACTGGAACAGCATCACCCCGAATTCGCCCTGCTTGGCCCGGAGCTTGTAGATCATCTCGATGGCGTCGTCGGGCGTGCCGATCACCGCGCGGCCAGAGCCGACCATGATGTCCACCGGATCGCCGCCCGACATGCCGCGCATGCCCGCAGGCGCCACCCGGTCGAAATATTCGACCCAGCGGCTCATGCCGGCGGTGACGTCCTTGCGCGCCTGCTCGCGGCTGTGGGCAATATGCATGGGCACGACCAGTCGCAGCTTGCGCGGGTCCATGGATTTTCCATGCTCTGCAGCAACTTCGTTGGCAATTTTCCAGTTCTCATCGAGGACATCGAAGCCTGCCGATTCGGTCGCCGCGACGCAGAGCATGGAGAAACCGTGCTTTCCCGCGAGCATGCCGCCCGACGGCGTAACCGCGCTGGCGCAGGCGATTTCGGGATGCGGCTGCGTATAAGGCATGAGGTGAGTGCGGGCCTTATTGAGCGTGTACCACGAGGTCTTATGCGTCACCTCCTCGCCGGAGACGAGCTGGACCAAAATCTCGCAAACCTCGGTAAGTTTATCCCTCAAACCCTTGATATCTATTCCCATCATGTCCGCATCGGTGGGCAGAAGCCCGGGTCCGATGCCAAACATCGTGCGGCCCATGGTCATGTGATCGAGCTGGAGGATGCGGTTCGCCACCATCAGCGGGTTGTGATAGGGCAGCGAGACCACGCCGGTGCCGAGCCTGATGCGCCCGGTGCGCTCGGCAGCCGCCGCGATCATCAGCTCGGGCGAGCCGATGATTTCCCATCCGGTCGAATGATGCTCGCCGAACCAGGCCTCGGTAAAGCCCAGCTTCTCGACCCATTCGACGATCTCTATGTTTCGCCGCAACGCGACCGTCGGGCTTTCGGTGACGTCGTGATAGGGCGCAAGGAAGATGCCGTGTTCGAGCGGGATGTTCCGCATTGTCTCTCCTGCCGGTCCGCGCGGGCCCGGCGTGTTCAGCTGTACGCCGTCAGGCTAACACAGACAAGGACCGGCTTCACGCATTGCGGTTTGCCTGTGTCGGCCATGGCGCGGCCCCGCGCTTGCCAGCAGGCGCAGAAAACGCGATTGAAGGCGCAAAGTATCGAACCGGGGGATCGAGGATGCTGGGAAAAGCGCTGACCGGGCTGCTGGTGCTGGGGATGAGTCTTGCGGGCCTGTACCTGCTATGGGGCGGAGTGCAGCTGATCGCGGCGGGAGGCACTTTCTATTACGCCATTGCCGGGGCGGCGCTTGCGGTTTGCGCCCATGGCCTTGCGCGCAGCCGGCGCTGGTGGCTTCCGCTCTATGGCGCGCTGCTGGCCGGCACACTTATCTGGTCGCTCGGCGAAGCGGGCCTCGACGGCTGGGCGCTGGTGCCGCGTCTCGTTGCACCCGCAGTTCTCGGCCTCGCGTTGTTGCTGGTCCGCAATCGTGCGAAGCCCGCCAACCCGGCCTGGCTGACCGTGCCTCTCGCGGGCACCGCGCTCGCCTTCATCGCCGCCGGCACACTGGGGCGTGAGCCCTATCCCGACTTTCCCGGAGCCGAAGCGATAAATCTGGCCGACGCCCAGAACGGCGAATGGCTCAACTGGGGCCGCGCGCTCTCCGGCGAGCGTTTCTCGCCGCTGGCCGACATCGATACGGCCAACGCCGCCAGGCTCGAGAAGGCGTGGGAATTCGTCTCTGACGTCGAGCCTTACGGCTTCCACAGCTTCGAGGCGACGCCGCTGGCAGCCGACGGCAAGCTGTTCGTCTGCCTTGACCGCGATGTTATCGTCGCGCTCGACCAGGACAGCGGCAAGCAGCTCTGGCGCTTCGACGCCAAGCCCGACCTCGAAAACGTCTTCGCCGCCAATTGCCGGGGTGTGAGCTATTACCGGGCGCCGGAAGGCACGCCCGAGGGCACTGGAGAGTGCAAGGCGCGCGTGCTGTTCGGGGTGCATGACAACCGGCTGATGTCGGTCGATGCGCAGACCGGAAAGCGCTGCCAGGGCTTCGGCAAGGGCGGCGAAGTCGATCTGAAGGAAGGG
>CAYPFE010000070.1:0-10208 GCA_964409895.1 uncultured Novosphingobium sp. | reverse complement strand
CCGCAATTGTTGGCATAACGCCCGCTGATCTGGAAGAATTTCCAGCCCTTGTCCTTCACGCTGGGGCATGGGAGGTCGTCCGGCACACCCGGATCGATGGGCAGTACGACATCGTTGACAAAGAAATAGAATTCGCCGTGCTTGCCAGGCGAAACCGTGAACTCGCCAGCGTAGGTGACCGCATCGGGCCTCCGCTTCAGCTCCGGCACCAGCATGTAGATGCAATCGCCAAAGAATTCGGGGAAGACGGGACGCCAGCAATCGGGCGAATTGGCCTTCTCCCTTATTTCGAGCACTGGCTGCATCAGATCGTAGGAAACCACACGGCGCAGGAATTTCGTGCCGTCGTGAGGCCCGCGCGCAAGCCAGGTGGCAAGCCAGTCCGGCATCCAGGCCGTATACCAATGTTCGCCAAGCCACTGCTTCACTTCGTGCGAAACCGGGTTGTCCCAGCCAAGCGGCGTCGCCGGGCTTTTCTGATCGAGCCATTGCCCCGGCCGGCCATTGCCGTCGAGCATCTCGATGGTGATGCGATAGGACTGCTCGACTTCGGACCTGTCGATGCGCATGCCGAGCGGGGCACAGCTATCGTAAAGCGGGACGGAGCTGGTCACCGGACCGCGAGTCTTTGCTGTTCCGGGCGTCGTGCACAGGTCAGGCCGCTGCTCGGCCCAGACCAGCCAGAGCTGGGTAAATCCGGCAACAACCACGCCGAACAGGGTCAGCCACATCGCCAACCCCAGCATGACCGGCACGGTACGCCATTTCCACTTTGCGAGCAGGAACTGCAGCGTGTCGGAACGCCGGTATTGGCGCCAGAAGCAGTGCCAGAAGCGAGTGATCGGATTCCTGCCCTCGATCTCGGACCGGGGTTCCGCACCGCCCAGAAAACGATGGCCCCACATCCTGCGCGATGTGTCAACCATCTTCCGTTCGTGCCCGACTCCAAGCATCGTGAAAGCCACGAGCAGGCCGATGAACAACGACGACACATAGGGATCGCTGGCGAGTGCGTGCGTCCATTTTTCGGCGAATTCGGGCAGGAAGATATTGAGCCCGGATTCGACGATCTGGGCATCGGTTCTCGCGTCGACCGACCCGCCGATCCAATTCAGCACGGGTATCGAATCCCAGAACGGCTTGAGCGCCAGCGCCAGGACGACAAGCAGGCTCATGAAATACCAGAACCGCCTGATCCTGATCCGGTCGCCGAGCTCGAGGATAAGCGAGACACTGAATTCAGGTCTGGCCTCGGGTTCGGATAGCCCGCGCACCCCGTCATCGACGACATAGGCCGGGGGAAGATTGTTGGGCCCATAACCGTCGGTGGAGGACTTCAGCCGCTCCTCGACACTCCTGTGGAGCCGAATCGGCTCGCAGAGCAGGCCGCGCGTCTCGTATCTTCCCCTGTTGGTTTCCGGATCGCGGTCGATGTTGGGGTCGCGGTAGGTCTGGGTGGCCGCATGGACCCGCTTGCCGCCGCGCGCGTTCCTGGGGCTGTCGATCCAGGCATTGATGTAGCGCGGCTGGTAGCGGTAGAACGCGCCCGCGCCACCGCGGCTGTCATGGACCGGGCCGAAGATGTTGCGCACATTCTCGACGCGGCGGCGCGGCAGCGGCAGCAGGCGCAGACCGGCCTGTTCGGCGTGTTCGATCATCCACCAGAGCGAAACCAGGCTCAGCGCATCGTCGGAATAGCCGCCCCCGACATCGGCATGCATGCCGACAAACCAGACTTGCTGGAGGCGCGGACTGAGCCTGGAATTGTAGCGCACCGCCAGTTCCCGCAGCGCGGCGCGCTCGCCGGCGGGGGCCTTCCACCATTCGGCCTTGAGCCGTTGGCCTTCCTCGCGTTCGTGGACCTCGTCCCACAGCAGCGGCGTGAAGGCGTCGCGCTTGTCATCGATCGCCAGCGCATGACGGGCGCGCTTGACCTTCGCGCTCAACCGGTAGTTCGGCATGGTCAGCGGCCATATCCACTCGTCGACGGCGCGAGTCAGTTCGACGATCGGCCCGCCATAGGCCGCCACCGTATCCCAGACGCCGACGAATTCGATTTCCGGACCAGCAGCCGGTATCTGGCGCGAATCGACGTCGCTGGCCGATTTGGTGAACCAATAATTCCACCATTCGACGAGGAAGCAGCCGCCCCTCAGCTTTTCGGGAACGCACCGCGCATAACCATGCCCGCCGGGCCATCGCCAAAGCCTTATGATACCGCGAACCAATGCCCGCCCCGTCGCTACCAGCAAGTCGGTAAAGCGGTTGTTGGTATGAAAGAACCGACGGTATTCGCGCCACATGTCACGGGCGTCGCGGTCCAGCTTCGCCTCGTTCCTGTATTTCGCGACACCCATGGTACAAATCAGCGAGACCAGCAGGCGGATGGTATAAGCGCCGCGGCTGAAGCCGAAGGCGTAGATGCGGTCGCCATCGTTGTAATTGCGGCACAAGAACTTGTACAAATCCCGCACATTGCGCGAGAGCCCGAAGCCGAAGATTCCGCCGAGAATCGCCAGCAGGCTGAAGGCGGACGTACCGACGCCGTCGTCGTAACTGGCAAGCTGGATTTCGTCGTGAACATTGGGCGCATCGGGCCCGCAAGCCTCACGCAATTCGTCCATCGCGGACTGGTTGGCGGGATAACCCAGGTCCAGCGCCTCGTAGAGCCGCCAGACATTGGTTTTCTGAAGCTTGCTGCTCGAATTCCCGGTGCCGTCCGAGAAGAGGATGATGCTCTTCCTGGCAGTGCAATTCGAACCGGCCGCGCTCTGGCTCGCCATATCCTGTCCCCCGCCGGCGAGGAATTCTGATGCCTTCGCGTTCGGGAACGCTGACATCTATCCGGACACCATGCAATACGTATTGCATGGCGGTGAGGGCGTGATTTCAGGGCGCGCCGGCGCCGCCGCCCAGCGCCAGCGCCCGCGACCCTGCTTCGCCGACCCAGCGCGCCTCGACACCCCAGACGCCGGCGATGACCTCCTCGCGCAGCGCTGCGGCAGGCGGACCGTCGGCGGCGAGCCTGCCCCGGTCCAGCACCAGCACGCGGTCGGCATGGTTCATCGCGCTCGCGAGGTCGTGAAGCACGAGGACGACGCCCCTTCCCTCGCCTGCCTGCGCGCGGAACCGCGCAACCAGCGACGCGGCATGGGCGAGGTCGAGATTGGCGAGCGGCTCGTCGGCGAGCAGCCAGCCGGGCCGCGTCGCCAACACGCGCGCCATCAGCGCCCGCGCCCGCTCTCCGCCAGACAGCTTCGAGACCGGACGATGGCGCAGCGCCTCCAGATCCATCGCCGCGATCGCCGCATCGACCGCGGCCTGCGCCTCGCTTCCGGGCGCGCCCTTCCAGGGCAGCTGGCCCAGCGCCACCAGCACCTCGACGCTCATGTCCCAGGCCACTTCGGGAGTCTGCGGCAGGTAGCCGATCAGCCGCGCGCGCTCTGCGGGCCTGAGCGAGGCAAGCGGCGCGCCGTCCAGCATGACCTCGCCTTCGTCCGGGGCCTGCAGCCCGGCGAGACAGGATAGCAGGGTCGATTTGCCGGCACCATTGGGCCCACAGATCGCCGTCACCTCGCCCGGACGGATAGTGGTGCCGACCCCGGTGAGCCGCAGACCGATGGAGAGGTCCCTCGCCTCCAGCATCACGCCAGCCCCCTTCGCATCCTCAGCAGCAGATGCAGGAAGAACGGCGCGCCGATCAGGCTGAGCGCGATGCCTAACCGCAATTCGCCGCCCGCGAGCGGCAGGATCCGGCACAGGCAATCGGCGACGAGCAGCAGCAGCGAACCCGCCAGCGCGCTCGGCACGATCAATGACGACGGCCGGCGGTCGGTCAGAGGCCGCATCAGGTGCGGCACGATCAGCCCGACGAAGCTGATGATGCCGGCCACCGCCACGCCCGCCCCCACCGTCAGGCCGATCCCGGCGATCAGCAGATATTGCAGCCGCGCCGGATCGACGCCGAGCGAGCGCGCCGCCTGTTCGCCGAGGCTGAGCGCGTCGAGGCTGCGGCCGGCCGCCAGCAGCAAGCCAAGCCCGGCGAGCGTCAGCGGGGCAGCGATCCACACCTCGCGCCAGCTGCGGTCCGCCACCGCGCCCATCAGCCAGGTGACGATCTCGCTCATCGCGAAAGGCGTCGGCGAGAGACTGATGGCGAGGCTCATCAGCGCACCGGCAAGGCTGGCGATCATCAGCCCGGCGAGCGTAAACAGGGCGACCCCGCCGTCGCGCCCGGCGATCAGCGACAGCAGCGCCATTGCGCCAGCCGCACCCGCGAGCGCGAACAGCGGCAGGGCGTAGGCCGCCACCGCATAGCCGGTCCACAGGCTCAGCACCGCGCCCAGTGCGGCTCCCGGGGCGATGCCGAACAGGCCGGGATCGGCGAGCGGGTTGCGCAGATAGCCCTGCATCGCCGCCCCCGCGCCGCCGAGCCCGGCGCCGACGACGACCGCCAGCAGCGCACGCGGCAGCCTGAGCTCCAGCAGGATGATGGCGGCGTTGCGCGTCTCGGGCGCGAAGGGATCGATCCACACGCGGCCGGCGAGCAGCGAGAGCGGCAGGGCGACGGCAAGGCCGAGCAGCAGCAGGGGGACAGTCCGGCTCATAGCGATCGCCTTATGTCCGCCAGCCGCTGCGCCGCCCGGATGATCGTCGGCCCGCCGCACCACAGCAGCGAACGGTCAAAGCGTTCGCGCCGGGTGCCAGCGAGCGCCTCCAGCGCAGGGTGCGACAGCATCCGGTCCTCACTGGCGCGCGGATCGCCGGCGGCGAGGATCAGCCGCGGCGGATCGGCGAGGAGCTGTTCGAGCGGCAGGACATCGGCCTGGCGCATGCCGCGGCTGGCGCTGAGGCTGGCGAAGCCGGTGCGCCGGAGCAGGTCGGCGATCAGCGTGTCGCCGCCCGGCACGATGCCGCCGCCCTGCCAGACCACGGCACTGACCGGGCGCGCTCCCGGCTCCGGCGCGGCATTTTCGAGAGCTCTCTTAATCCTCGCGTCGAGCGCCCTGCCGCGCTCCGGATGCCCCGCGAGCCGCGCCAGTTCGCCGACCTGCTCGCGGCTTTGCGCGACGCTGCGCGCGATCGGCAGGCTGACGAGACGGATACCCAGTTGTTCCAGCGCGGCGCGGCTGGCGGCGGGCACATATTCGTCGGCCACGACCACATCGGGCGCCAGCGCGAGGATTTCCTCGACCGAACCGGAAGTGACAGCGTAGCGCCGCGCCTTCTCCACTCCCATCGAACTCGCCGATGGATCGAGGCTGAAATGCGAGATCGCCAGCAGCTGACCGGGATCGGCGACCTCGGCCAGCACCTCGTCGCTGCACGGGTTGAGCGAGACGAGGGTGGGGCGGGAGCCATGCCCGGTGTTGGCGGGCGGACCGCTCGAACACCCGGCAATCGTCATTCCCGCGAAAGCGGGAACCCAGATCCTGACCAGCAGTCGCAGCCAGCTAGGTCCCCGCTTTCGCGGGGATGACGAAGTGGAGAGAAGCTTGACCGCCCCCATCAGAACCGCGCCCGCGCGCCGATGAAGGCAGCGCGGCCCTGCGTACCGAAACCCGCTACCTCAACATAATTCGCATCGGTGACATTCTCGATCCGGCCATAGAGTTCGATCCGATCGCTCACCGGCCAGCTGGCGCGCAGGTCGGCCACGGCGTGGCCGTCGATCCGGGTGAAATTGCCGGCATCGTCAAAGCTTTCGCCCACGAGCCGGACGTCGCCGCCCAGAACAACGCCGATGGGGCTGGTCCAGTCGAGCGAGACCGACAGCGCGTGGCGCGGGCGGCGGGCCAGCCAGTTGCCGCGATTGACGCCGCCCGGCGTGCGGTCCCGGGTCGCGATATAGCTGTAGCTGAGAGAGGCGCTGAGCCTTTCGCTTGGCCGGGCCGATAGCTCGAGCTCCATGCCCTGCGCGCGCGCCCTGCCGACATTGTCATAGGTGCCGAAGGGCCGGTTGGCGCAGATCCCGGTGGTCATGCCGAAGCAGGAGACGAAATCGATCAGGCTGCGGCTGTCGCGCCGGAACAGGGTGAGCGAGGCCTTGAAGCGGCTGTCGCGCTCGCCGAGATCCATGCCGATGTCATAGCTGCGGCTGCGTTCGGGCTGGAGCGCCGTGTTGCCGAAATCGCTGTGCAGCTGGAACAGCGTCGGCGCCTTGAAGCCCTCGCCATAGGATGCGCGCAGGCGCAAATTGCTGGCAAGGAATACCGAGGCGTTGGCGCCCAGACTCACTTCGCCGCCAAAGCGGTCGTGACGATCGTAGCGCGCGCCCGCAGCGATGTTCAGGCTCTCGCCATACCAGCCCAGCAAAGCATGGACGCTGGCGATCTCGGCCTTCGCCCGGGTGAAGCCGTCCGTGAACCGGCTCCACTCCGCATCGGCCCCGGCATCGAGCGCGATCTCGTCGGTGAACCGGTAGCGCCCGAACAGCTCGGCCCGGTCGGATCGGCCTTTCGTAGCGTAATAGGGCGCGGGACCGAAAGCCTCGTCGATAAGGTCGCGGTCGATCTTGGCGTGGGAGAATGTGCCGCGCAGGGTCAGCCGGTCGTCGTCATCGTAGAGGAAGCCGAGGCGCCCGGAAATCTCGCGGGTATCCTGCCGCTCGGCGGTATCGGCGAAGGCGAACAGCGGCGGCGGAAAGCCATCGATGTCTAACTGGCCCTCGGCGAAGCGGGCGTTTGCAAGCAGGGTCAGACCGGGCGCGATCCGCCAGTCGCCCTTGGCGGTGAGGTAATATTGCTCGTAACCGTCCGGCTCGGTGCCGGAGGCGGCGGAGGAGAAGCCCCGCCGCGTGACATATCCGCCCGCCAGCGTCGCGTTGACGTCGTATCCGTCATGGCCGAGAGCGAAATTGCCGGAGAACTGCTCGTCCCCGCCATATTCCGCGCTTGCTTCGTCGCCTCCGACCTGGCGGGTGGAGAGGTTGACGACGCCGCCGATCGCATCCGATCCCCAGATAACCGAATTGGCGCCGCGCAGCAGCTCGACGCGCTCGAGGCTCTCGTCAGAAACCGCGCCGAAATCGAAGCCGCCGCCGGGGCTGGAAGGATCGTTGACGCGCACGCCGTCGACCAGCACCAGCACCTGCTCGCTCGCCGAGCCGCGCACGCGCAAGCCGGTGAAGCCACCCAGCCCGCCGTTGCGGGTCAGCGTCACGCCGGGCAGGCGGCGCAGCGCGCGCGTCAGGTCCGGGCCCTGAACGCTGCGCAGCTCTGCATCGTCGAGCACGCCGATGGTCTGGCCGGTATCGTCGATCCGCATCCACTGGCCGCTGGCGAGCACGGTGATCTCGTCTTCGGGCAACCAGCGCGACCCGTCGACGTTGCTGATCGCATTGCCGTCCTCGTCGAGCAGGACACCCCCGAAAGACTCCATCGGTTTGCCGGGTTCGGCTATTGCCGGTGCGGCCATCGCTACAAGGGAAACACATAGAAACAGATATTTACGCATAAAACCTCCGCACATGAACGAATACCGTTCATGGCGAGAGGCCCGCGCACTTGTTCGCGCGGTCCACGCTGCATTCCGGTACACCCCGCCCGGCGCGGAACGACCGTCGGCGGGCAGGTCTCCTGGCTCCCGGATCGCCGCTTCCCGTCTGCCTTCCCAACACCTTGCAGTATCAGTGGCGTGAGCGACGGGTCGCTCCCCGGTCACAGTTGCGGGGGCAGCGCGGGATTTGGGCACCAGCCCTCACCCGCTTCCCTCTTCGTCCCGCTTCGCAGCGGAAAACCCGTGACGTGGGCAGCGACTTACCGCCAAGGCGCGCGGCGTGCAAGGCTGCCGTGCGGTCCGATGGTTAACGCCAGGCCGTTAACGTCTTAACCACGGGCATTAACCTTTTCCTCAAGGTTCAACCTTAGGCGACGGGATGTGCCGCTTCGGCACGCCTCGAAATCTGCGGCTGCAAGGCCGCCGGTCACAGGATACGCGGCTTCCCACGCGTACCGCCAAAGGGAACCCATGGGCACCAGATTCAACCTGCCGCCAGAGCCGTAACCGGGCGATTTTTCCGTCCGGATCAAGCGCTCGCGCCAGCACAGCATCGCCCATCGCCGCCGCCGCAAGGCGCATGGCCGCGGCGCGCTGGCACTGCTCGGCGCGGTCGCGCTCCCCGCCTTCGCCCAACCCGCCGGCTGGGATCGCTTCCAGATCGGTGATGCCCAGGTTTTCGAGCCCGCTGTGGTGCCAATGCCGTTCGAACAGGCGGGAATGAGCTTTCCCGGATCGGCTTTCTATTATCTCGAAGACGACAGCAGCGCCCCTGGCTTTGGCGAGGGCATCCACCTGGACGGCGAACCGGCGCAACAGCAAGACCGTGCCTTCGCGCGCCCGATGTTCGTCGACAACAGCGGCGTCGACCGCAGCCGCGCCGAACAATGCCTTGCCGCCGCGATCTATTACGAGGCCGCGAGCGAGGGCGACGCTGGCCAGCGCGCGGTGGCGCAGGTGGTGCTGAACCGCGTCGCCCATCCGTCATACCCCGGCAGCGTCTGCGGCGTCGTCTACCAGGGTTCCGAGCGCAGCACTGGCTGCCAGTTCTCCTTCACCTGCGACGGATCGCTGGCGCGCAAGCCCGGCGCGACGTTCTGGAACCGCGCGCTCGGGATCGCTCGAGAGGCGCTGAGCGGCTATGTCTACACACCGATCGGGCCGGCGACGCATTATCACACGGTGCAGGTGAACCCCTATTGGGCGCCCTCGCTCGCCTTCCTCGGCAGGATCGGCGCGCACCGCTTCTACAGCTTCAAGGGCGCGGCAGGCAGACTGTCAACATTCAGCTTCGCCTATGCGGGCGCGGAGCCGCTTCCGGTCAGGCACCGCCCGGTAGCGTCAATCGCCAAGGCCGAGGCCACGCCCGACCCGCTGGCGATCCAGCGCAGCTTCGACGAGCAGCCGCGTATGGCGAGTGTTGCCGTGGCGCAGAAGGCTGCCCGGCCCGAGAGCGCTCCGGCACCGCTCTATAGCCGCGAGCTGCGGGAACGCGGCGGGGAAAACCTGTTTCGCGCGGGCAACCTGCCCGATTCATCCGGGATCAAGGCAGAATACCGCAACAGCGGCCGCTGGATCGCGCAGCCGACCAGCTAACCCATCGCGCGGTAAAGCCGCTCGATATCCTCGACAAAGGCCAGCGACGTTCCCGGCGAAAGCACCGCAGCCGCGCCTGCCGCCATGCCGTAGCGGAACGCATCTTTCCTCGCCCAGCCCTGGGCCAGCGCATGGATCATCGCCGCCACGAAGCTGTCGCCCGCACCCACCGCGCTGTGCGCCTCGATCGGGATCGCGGGAAGGTGCAGCGTCCCGTCCGCACTCGCCAGCACTGCGCCGCCATCGCCCATGGTCACGGCCAGCATCTCGCACTTCCCTTCGGCGACGATGGCGGCGGCGGCTTCGCAATAGTCCTCGGGCGTTTCGAGATCGCGTCCGACGAGCTCCTGGAATTCGCGGTGGCTCGGCTTGACCAGCATCAGCCCGCCTTCCGCCAGCCCTTCCTTCAGCGGCTCTCCCGAGGTGTCGAGCACCATTGGGATGCCCCGGTCCCGCATGATCCGGGAGACGCGCGCATAGAAATCGGCGGGCACCCCGGGCGGGAGCGAACCGCTCGCAACGAAATAGCGGCAATCAGCCCGGGCGATGACCTCCAGGCATTGGCGCCACTCGCGCTGGTCGACATGCGGCCCGCGCGGGGTGAAGCGATATTCCTGCTGGGTCGCGCGCTCGAGGACGGCAAGCGCGATGCGGGTTTCGTGGCCGATGGCGATACGTGTCGATTCCAGGCCTTGCTGCGAGATCAGCCCGTCGAAACCCAGACCCAGCGCGCCGCCTGAAAGGTAATAGCAATGCGCCACCCCGCCGAGCCGCTTGAACACGCGCGCGACATTGATGCCGCCGCCGCCGGGGCAGCTGCGCTCGACATCTGTGCGCATCTTGTCGGTCGGGCTGATTCGCTCGATTTCGAAGGCGACGTCGATCGTCGGGTTGAGTGTCAGCGTGGCGATTTTCGTCATGCGTGCGTTCGCTTTCCTCGCATTCCGGTCCGATTGCCGCTAATGCAGGATTGACGCCGCGCAAGGAAGCGCCGGCGCAGCCGCTGCTACCAGTTGTCTGAAGCAGGACTCAAACACGAAGGACAAGGCAGGTACACAATGGACGCGAAAAAGGCCGAGAAACTCCTAAATTCGAAACTCGACGAACTGCTGGGC
>CAYPFE010000069.1:0-10294 GCA_964409895.1 uncultured Novosphingobium sp. | reverse complement strand
GGCCGAAGCCGTCGACCGCTGCGTCACCGGCAGTGGCGCCCGCCTGCTTGCAGCCGATCTCTCCGCCCCGCTGACCAGCCGCGATGCCATCGGCGGGAGGCTTGAGCTGGTCCAGTTCTTCTACGACGATCCGTTGCTGCGAGAGGACCTGCGCAGCTTCCTGCGCGCGCAGCCCGACATCGAGCGGGCGCTTGGCCGCATCGTCGCCGGCAGGGGTTCGCCGCGCGACCTCGGGCAGTTGCGCGACGGGCTCGGCGAAGCAGCGAGACTTCGCGACTATCTCACCGCCCGCGATGCAAAGCCTGTGCTTCTCGAACACCTTCTTCCCGAACTGGGCGGCCACGGCGCGCTGACAGACCTCTATTCTCGCGCGCTGGTCCCCTCGCCGCCGAACGAACGCAGTCAGGGCGGCTTCATCGCTGAGGGTTACGACGCCGCGCTCGACGCCCTGAGGGACACTTCCGGAAACGCAAGGCGGGCGATCGCAGCGCTGGAAGCCCGCTATCGAGACGAAACCGGCATCGCTCCACTCAAGATCAAGCACAACAATGTGCTCGGTTACTTCATCGAGGTGCCCGCGAAACATGGAGACCGGCTGATGGCGCCGGACAGCGGCTTCACCCACCGCCAAACGATGGCGGGAGCCGTGCGGTTCAATGCGGTGGCCCTGCACGAGGAAGCAAGCCGGATCGCCGAATCCGGCGCTCATGCGCTCGCCGCTGAGGAAGCGCATTTCGAGGAGCTGGTCGAGGCGGCAATCGCCGCGCGGCGAAAGATCGCCGGAACCGCATCCGCCATCGCCCGGATCGATGTCGCCGCCAGCCATGCCGAACGCGCCGCGGAAGGCGGCTGGGCGCGGCCAGAGATCGTCGAGGAGCCGGAGCTCGTCATTGAAGGTGGCAGGCATCCGGTGGTCGAAGCAGCACTGGCGCAAACAGGCGAACGGTTCATCGCCAACGACTGCCGGCTGATGCCCGACGACCGGCTGTGGCTGATCGGCGGCCCCAACATGGGCGGCAAATCGACGTTCCTGCGGCAGAACGCGCTGATCGTGCTGCTGGCCCAGGCCGGGGCCTTCGTGCCGGCGGAGGCGGCGCGCATCGGCCTTGTCGACAGGCTGTTCAGCCGCGTCGGCGCGTCGGACGACCTCGCCCGCGGCCGCTCCACCTTCATGGTCGAGATGGTCGAGACCGCCGCGATCCTTTCGCAGGCGAGCAAGCGCAGCTTCGTGGTCTTGGACGAGGTCGGGCGCGGTACTTCGACCTATGACGGGCTGGCACTTGCCTGGGCGGTGGTCGAGGCCGTGCATGCTACCAATCGGAGCCGCTGCTTGTTTGCAACCCATTATCACGAGCTCTCCCGGCTGGCGGAAAGCTGCGATGCGCTGACCCTCCACCACGTCCGCGCCCGCGAGTGGAAGGGCGAGCTGGTCCTGCTTCACGAAGTGGCGGACGGCCCGGCCGACCGCAGCTACGGTCTGGCCGTGGCGCGCCTGGCAGGCGTTTCCGCCGAAGTTGTCGCCCGCGCGCAAGCGGTACTGGAAAAGCTCGAGAAAGGTCGCGCTGAAACCGGTGGAATAGCAGCAGGTCTGGGCGACCTGCCGCTCTTCGCCGCCACGCAGGATGTCGCAGCGGATAAGAGTGCTTCACTCAAGGAGCAGCTGGTGAAGCTCGACATCGATGCGCTCAGCCCGCGTGAGGCGCTCGAATGCCTTTACGAACTGAAGCGGGAAGCAAGCAGGGACGCCTGAATCCACGCGGCACCGGACACCGCATGGTGGCCACAATTGGTTAACTTCTATGTGTTAGCCGGTAAGGATCATGCACCAGATACTGTTCAAGAATCGTTTTAACGCGCTGGTTTTTGTCGCGATCATGCTGTTCAGCGTACGCATCCTCGTCGGCACGCCACACGATAGCGGTGCAATCGACAATGCGACCGCCAAATTTGGCGAAACTAAGCCGCAAGCGAAGCCAGCTCCGGCACATGAAGTGGTGCGTGCGGAACCGGAACCCGAGGCGATAGAGTTCACGCCCGATGAGGAGCTTATCGACGACGCTTCAGTCGACGATGTCGCGGGATGGTCTGCCGAATCGGATTCTGACGAGGGCGAAAGCTTTGAAGTTTCCGAAATCATCAGCATGACCGAAGAAGGCTGAGGAACCCCCAGCCTGAACATCGCTATCTGGTCGGAACCGGCGTTTCGCCAGAATAGTCGTAGAATCCGCGTCCGCTCTTGCGTCCGAGCCAGCCTGCTTCGACATATTTGACCAGCAGCGGTGCCGGGCGGTACTTCGAGTCTCCAGTCGTATTGTACAGAACCTGGATGATCTCGAAGAGCGTGTCGATTCCCACGAAATCGGCGAGTTCCAGCGGCCCCATTGGATGGTTGAGGCCGATACGGCAGCCCTTGTCGATATCCTCGATGGTGCCCATGCCGCTGCCCAGAACGAAGATCGCCTCGTTGATCATGGGCACCAGTATCCGGTTGACCACGAAACCGGGGTCGTCGCCGGCGATAACGACTTCCTTGCCAAGGCTTTCGGCATAGGTCCGCGAACGGTCGAGCGTATCCTTCGAAGTCGCGAGACCCGGTATCACCTCGATCAGCCCCATCACCGGCACGGGGTTGAAGAAGTGCATGCCGATGAAACGTTCCGGGTCGACCGATTTTGCGCCCATCCGGGTGATCGGGATCGAACTGGTGTTGGACGCCATGATCGAATTGGGACCGAGCACCTTGCCCGCTTCCTCGATGATCTTGAGCTTGATTTCCTCGCGCTCGGTCGCGGCCTCGATGATGAAGGTCGCATCCCCCATCGCGTCGTAACCTCCGACCGGCGTGATCCGCGAGAGCAGCGCTGCTGCGTCCTCGGCATCCATCCGGCCGCGACTGACCTGCCGTTCCAGCGCCTTGCCGATCTTGCCCTTGGCGGTCTCGGCGATCGCGACGTCGACGTCAGCGAGCAGCACGTCATAACCGAACTGCGCGGATGTCTGGGCTATTCCCGATCCCATCTGGCCGGCGCCAATCACTGCGACTGTCGGCATGATCGCATTCTCCCTCAAACCTTCACGACTCTTTTCAAGCGTGGCCACATCACTCATCGAAATACCTTCGCACTTGCAGCAAATTGGGTTGCCTAACGGCAATTGACGGGCTTGGCTAGCGGTTCTTTCCGGGAACCCACATTACGTCCCCGGCACCTTGCCCGTTGATCGCGCGGGCCAGCACGAAGAGATAGTCGGACAAGCGGTTGACATAGGCGAGCGCGGCGGGATTGACGGGGTCGCCCGCGGCCAGCACCACCATCGCCCGCTCCGCCCGGCGCGCGGCGGCCCGGGCAAGCTGTACCCGCGAGGCAGCTTCGCTGCCGCCCGGCAGGATGAAACTGGTGAGCGGCGCGAGCCCTTCGTTCAGGCCATCGATCTGCTGTTCCAGCCATTCAGGCTGGCCTGGAACGATGCGCAGGACCATCTCCGATGGCTCGAAATCTTCTCCCGGCGTAGCGAGGTCCGCGCCGAGATCGAACAGGTCATTCTGGATTCGGGTCAGCGCATCGCGGTGGCCCCCGTCCTCGACCGCGCATATCGCGAAGCCGACCGCGCTGTTGGCCTCGTCCACTGCCCCGATCGCTTCCATGCGTGGCGCATGCTTGGCAAGCCGGGAGCCGTCGACGAGCCCGGTCGTCCCGTCATCGCCGGTACGCGTATAAATCTTGTTGAGCTTGACCAATGCTTCAGCGCGCCATCATCAGGAGCAGCGCGACGACCAGGATCGCGGCCAGCTGGTACTTGATGCGCGCCCACATCATGCGGTTCTGCTTCAACTGCAGCTCGCTGACGCCGGTGGCCGGATCGTGGCCTTCGTCGATGCTCTTGCGGAACGCGTTGAGCCCGCGGAACAGGCTGATGACGACCATGGCCATCAGGATGAGGATCAGGGGGATGAGGATATATGCCATGACGCGCCACTTACGCCTTCCGCCAGCGAAATGCCAGCGGGGAAGCGCCCGGCCCTGAGTTCGGCGGCGAGGACCTGCCCGTCTTCGCCCGCCCGGCGGCGATCCGCCAGCGAGGGCGAGCCGCGCCGCTTTGCAAGCTTCCTGCCGTCGCCTTCGACCAGCAGGCCATGGTGATGCCAGCGCGGGACCGGAAGACCAAGCAGCGCCTGGAGCAGGCGATGGACATGCGTGGCGGCGAACAGGTCCGCCCCGCGCGTCACCAGGGTGATGGCGTCGGCCGCATCATCGAGCGTGGCTGCGAGGTGATAGCTCGCCGGCAGTTCCTTGCGAACGATCGCCACGTCGCCAAAAATCTGCGGCGCCGCATCCTGCCGGCCCGCGAGTGCATCGTGCCATGTCAGCTGTCCGGTGCGCTCCAGCGCCTGAGCCACATCGAGGCGCCACGCAGCACCTTCGGGATCGACATCGCGGGTCCTGCAAGTGCCGGGGTAGATCGGCCCGTCCGGCCCCACGCGCTCCGCAGCCGCGGCGATTTCGGCCCGGGTGCAGCGGCAGGGGTAAAGCAGGCCGAGCTCCCGCAGCCGGTCCGCAGCCTGCTCATGGCTCTCCAGCCGCGCCGATTGGCGAACCACCGCGCCATCCCAGCCGAGACCCAGCCATTCGAGATCGGCAAGGATTTCGGGGATGATAGCCTCCCTGCTGCGCTCGCCATCGATATCCTCGATGCGCAACAGGAATTCGCCACCGTTTGTCCTCGCAAGGTCATGAGCGACGATGGCCGAATAGGCGTGCCCCAGGTGCAGCGGTCCGTTAGGACTGGGCGCGAAGCGGGTTCGAAACATGGTGAAGCGTCTCCGCGCCCGGCCTCTTGACGTCAAGGGGCAGAAAATGCTGTCTAGCCCATCATGCGCAGTCATCAAACCGCCACGCGGGCCTGCGACAAGGGGCCATGCTGAAGTCCGAGCTGATCGAGCGCGCGGCCCGGTTCCGCAGCGCGGCAGGCGATCCTTGCCGCAACCTTGCCGATTGCCCTGCCCTGGTGCTGAATGCGGACTACGCCCCGCTTTCCTACTATCCACTGAGCCTGTGGCCGTGGCAGACGGCGATCAAGGCAGTGGTGCTGGAACGAGTCGACATTGTCGAAAGCTACGACCGAGAGGTGCACAGCCCCAGTTGGACGATGCAGGTCCCCTCGGTGATTGCGCTCAGGCAATATGTCAAACCTTCGGAGTTTCCCGCCTTCACCCGGTTCAACCTGTTCCTGCGCGACCGCTTCAGCTGCCAGTATTGCGGAAGCCCGCGAAACCTCACCTTCGATCATGTCACCCCCAGGCGGCTCGGCGGCAAGACCAGCTGGGAGAACATCCTGACCGCGTGTGCGCCTTGCAACATGAAGAAGGGTGGTCGCACACCCGAACAGGCCCGGATGTCCCCGCTGGTCCGGCCGATCCGACCTACCAGCTGGCAGCTGCAGGAGCGCGGCAAGGCCTTCCCGCCGAATTACCTGCACGAAACCTGGCGCGACTGGCTCTACTGGGACATCGAACTCGAAGCCTGACGGGCGGAATTCGCCGGTGGAACGGCTTGAGGTCACATCACGCTGCTGCCGTTGCTGCGCCGCACAATAAACTTGACTTCGGGCCCGCAAAATGGCTATTGTGCACTGCAGCATCGTAGTGTGCGCGACGATTGCGGGCGAAGCAGAAGAGACGACACCTCCATGGCAGATAACAAGAATCCGGACATGTCAGCCGCCGATCGGAATGCGAAACCTTCCGATCTGCCCCTGTCGCTGTTTGGCCTCAACGGGCCGTTCGCGGATTATTTCCGCTCGATGGACCCCTTCAGCATGATGCAGCAGGGCGTCGATTTCTACCGCAGCCTGCTCGACATCATGATGGGCAAGTCCTCGATCGAGCCCGATCCGCGCGACTGGCGCTTCCAGGACGACGCCTGGACCAAGAACCCTTTCTACCACCGCCTCGCCCAGGCCTATCTGGCGATGACCGAAGCGGTCGAGAACATGATCCCCGAGGGGCTTGAGAGCGAGGAAAAGGCCCGCGCCGAACTGGCGGCCGACATCGTCACCAGCGCCTTTTCGCCAACCAACACGCTGGTCGGCAATCCCGCCGCGATGCTGCGTGCGATCGAGACCAAGGGCGATTCGGTCGCCAAGGGCTTCCGCAACCTGCTGGAAGACTGGCTCAACAACGAGGGCATGCCCTCTCAGGTCGACGATTCGAAGTTCGAACTCGGCAAGAACCTCGCGGTCACCCCGGGCAAGGTGGTGCACCGCACCGAAATGTTCGAACTGATCCAGTACGCACCGGCCGGCGATAAGGTCTACGAAGTGCCGTCGCTGCTGATCCCGCCGCAGATCGGGCGTTACTACTTCACCGACCTCGCACCCGGCCGCAGCTTCGCCGAATACGCGGTCTCGCGCGGCCTCAACCATTTCGTGGTGAGCTGGCGCAATCCCGGGCCCGAGCAGCGCGACTGGGGCCTCGAACAATATATCGAAGCGGCATTGGAAGCAGTCGAGACTGTTGCCGCCGTCACCGACCAGCCGAAAGTCAACCTGATCGCATTCTGCGCCGGCGGCATCCTCTCCTCCATCGTTGCCGGCTATCTCGCGGCCAAGGGCAAGGACACGGTCAACTCGCTGGCGCTGTGCGTCACCATGCTCAACTGGAAGGTCGATGCATCGATCGGCGCGTTCCGCTTCCCTGCTGCATTGAGCGTCGCCAAGGCGCAGTCCGAAATGAAGGGTGTGCTGCCCGGCAGCGACCTCCACAAGGTCTTCACCTGGCTGAGGCCGAACGACCTCGTGTGGAACTACTGGGTCAACAACTACCTGATGGGCGACACGCCGTCGGCGTTCGACATTCTCGCCTGGAACAAGGACAGCACCAACCTGCCCGCGCAGCTCCACAGCGACTTCATGCGCATCTTCAAGGAAAACCACCTGATCGAGCCTGGCGAGTTCACCGCGATGGGCGAGGCGATCGATCTCGGCAAGATCACCTGCGACAACTATATCGTCGGCGCCGTCACCGATCACCTGACACCATGGAAGGCCTGCTACCAGTCCTGCAATTTCCTGGGCGGCGACAGCACTTTCGCGCTCAGCAACGGCGGGCATGTCGCGGCCCTCGTCAATCCGCCGAGCAACCCCAAGGCCTATCACATCGTAGCACCCGGCACCGCGCCCGATGCCGACACATGGATGGAAGGCGCGACCAAGGAAGCGGGTAGCTGGTGGGTCGGCTGGGTCGATTGGGTCAGCACCCGCAGCGGCAAGCAGGTGCCGGCCCCGAAAAAGCTCGGCACGAAGAAGTTCCCGGCGCTCTCCGACGCGCCCGGTGAATATGTGAAACAATGAGGCTCACAAGCTTGCCCGGGCGCGCATCGATCCATACACAATCGAGCCTGGCCGCCGTTCTGCCTGCCAGTCTTCGCGGAGGAATACCGAATTGATCTACCTAGCCTATGAGACGATGCGCCGCAGCACCCGGCCGTTGGCCTGGCTGCTCGACCAGGGCCACCAGCTGGCCCGCGACGAACGCAATCCGCTCAAGGACTCGCTCGGGATGCGGGCGCTGGCGACCGCCTGCGAACTCCCGGCGCGATCGCTCAAGGAATATGGCAAGCCGAAATATGAAGTTTGGGAAGACCTTGGCGACCGAGAACTCGTCATCAACGGCCACGTGCTCGAAAGCCTGCCCTTCGCCGACCTGCTCAATTTCACCGAGAACGATGGCGTCGAGCGGCCCAAGGTGCTGATCGCGGCGGCGCTTTCGGGGCACCATGCGACGCTGTTGCAGGACACCGTCAGCACCTTCACCCAGGATTTCGACACCTATATCACCGACTGGAAGGACGCGCGCAGCGTGCCGGTCGAAGCCGGTGAGTTCGGCTTCGACGACTATGTCGAATATCTCATCCGCTTCATGGAAGTGCTGGGCCCGGACACGCATCTCGTCGCGACCTGCCAGGCGGCACCGCCGGCGATGGTCGCAGCTGCCGTCATGGCCAAGCGCAAGGCGAATTACGCGCCTGCCAGCCTGACGCTGATGGGCGGCCCAGTCGATACGCGAGTCAATGCCGGCCTGCTCGGCAAGGCGACAGAATATCTGCCCTATGCGATGTTCGAAAAATTCAACATCCAGACGGTTCCCGAAGGCTATCCGGGTTCGGGCCGCAAGGTCTATCCCGGCTTCTTCCAGCTGAGCGGCTTCATCTCGCTCAACCCCAAGCCGCATGTGAAGCAATACTGGAACTTCATCCGCAACTCGCTCAAGGGCGACGAGGAAGCGCTGGAAAAGTTCCGCGACTTCTACGACGAATATTTCGCCGTCCTCGACATGTCGGACACATTCTACCTCGAGACGCTGAAGAAGGTGTTCTTCGAGCACCACATCCCGACCGGGCAGATGGAATTCCGCGGCAAGCCGCTGGACTTCAAGGCAGTGAAAAACCTCCGTCTGCTGACCGTCGAGGGGGAAAACGACAATTTCTGCCCTCCCGGCCAGACCATGGCCGCTCACGACGTGTTCGATGGGATTCCCGAGGATGACCGCAAGAACTACATCCAGAAGGGCGTCGGTCACTACGGCGTGTTTTCGGGCTCGAAGTTCCGAAGCAGCATCTATCCGGTGATCCGCGCATTCATCTGGGAGACCATGGGCATCGGCGAGGACAACAAGCCGCTGCATCACCACATCGTCAGCGGCGAATCCGACCTGCCCGAGGAAGTGGCGGAAGAAGTCGGCCTGGTTTAACTGCCTGCTGTCGTGGCCGGGAGCGACGCTTCGCCCCGGTCAACGACACCCACCACCGCGACGTCCATGGTCACATTGGCCAGCGTGCGCATGATGTCGGGCAGCATTTCCACCGCGAGCAGCAACACCAGCGGCTCGACGGGCACGCCCATGGCGATGGCGATCGGGCCAACCGAGGCAAGGAAGCTGACCGTACCGGGAAGCGAGACGGTGCCGAAGGTAGTCACGGAAGCAACCAGTACGCCCGCCGCAATGGCTGCCACGGTGAGCTCGACACCGGCGAGATGCGCGGCATAGATCGCTACCGCCACGTTCATTGCCGGGCTGGTCGCGCGAAACAGGGCGACCGCGAGCGGCAGGACGAACTCGCTGCTCCTTTCCCCAAGGTCCAGCTTGCGGCACGACGCCAACATCGCCGGCAGACTTGCGAGCGATGATTGCGTGGAAACTGCGACGGCTTGCGCCGGCAGCAGCGCGCGGGCGAACCGGATCAGGGGCTGGCGCGCGGCAAAGACGGCGACAAGATAAGCGCAAACCAGCACGATCGCGCCGATCGTCACGACCAGCAGCACATAGTGGGCGAGGATGCCGATGGCAGCCGCGCCGCTGTCCGCCGCGAGCCCGAAACCCAGCGCGAATACCCCGACGGGCGCCAGCTTCAAAATCCAGCCGATCACCACCAGCATCGCGCCTGCGAGCGACTTGAAGAGTGAGGCAAGCAGGTCGCGATGCGGCTCTGCGATGCGGGTCGAGGCCAGCGCGAACAGCGCTATGAACACGATCACCGGCAGCATCGCATCGGCAGCCGCCGCCGAGAAGATGTTCTCGGGAATGATGGATCCTAGGAAATCGGCGATGCCGGGAACCGGCCCGGCCGGTTCCGCCTGCCCACCGAGCGCCGCTACAGCCTGGGCCGGAACAGGCGACATGTCGAGCAGCATCGGCATGACAAGTGCGGCCATGACCCCGCCGCCCGCGAGTATCGCCACGAACAGCGCCAGCGTGCGGATCGCCATGGCGCCAGCCCGCGCAACCGCCGCCATTTCGACGATGCCGGTGAACAGCAGTCCCGCAACCAGCGGCAGGATCGTCATCTTCAGCGCCTGAAGCCACAGCTCGCCTACCGGAGCGGTGACACTCAGCAAAATCGGGGCCCACGGGGTTTCGCTCAGGAGCAGGCCCACTGCGAGGCCACTCGCAAGCCCCGCCATGGTCAGCCCTGCAGGAATGCGAATGTCCGGAAGCGAACCGGTCCTAACGTCCATGGCCATGCAACTCCCCCGTTTTGAAATGGCGCGGGGGTGACATTACCGATGCAACCGGACATAGCAATTTCGCTAGGAATTTCGGTCTATGGAAGGGTCCATGACAAAGCGATTTTTCGGTACCGACGGGATCCGCGGACGCACCAATGAAGGGGTAATGACCGCGCAAGTGGCGATGAAGGTCGGCCAGGCAGCAGGCACCCGCTTCCTGCGCGGCCAGCACCGGCACAGGGTGGTGATCGGCAAGGACACGCGGCTGTCGGGCTACATGCTCGAAAACGCG
>CAYPFE010000068.1:0-10332 GCA_964409895.1 uncultured Novosphingobium sp. | reverse complement strand
TTACGGCCCCAGCGAAATCCGACCCAAGCTGCGGCTGCGGCGGGACGGTTGACGCCCGTCAGAGAACGAGAGAGAAACCTCCGAGATGACCGAGGCCGCCCCCCTCGACACTGCCGCGCTGCGCGTGGAATGCAGGGAGCTTGAGGAGCTGCTGCAAGGTCTTGCCCCTGCCGATTGGCAGCGCCGCACCACATTCTACGGCTGGACCATCGCCGACGAGATCATGCACCTCCACCAGGTCGATACGTTCGGCCAGGCGACGCTCGACCGGCCCGATGAGTTCCCGGATGTGGTGCGCTGGGTCCGCGCCGGGCAGGCCGAGGGCATCGAGCTCAGCCAGCGCATGCGCGAGGAATGGGGAGCGCTTTCGCCGGAGGACCTGCTGGCGATCTGGTCGCAGGGATGGCGCAAGCTTGCCGACACGCTCGACTCCGCCGATCCCGCTCGCCGCCTGCCCTGGTTCGGCCCGGACATGCGCGTCCAGTCCTTCGCCAACGCCCGGCAGATGGAAGTCTGGGCGCACGGCCAGGACATCATCGACCTGCTGGGCATCGAGCGGCGCGATACTGGCCGCATCCGCACCATCTGCGACCTTGGCGTGCGCACGCATGGATATGCCTTTGCCATTCACGGAATCGAGCGGCCAGCCCCGCCCGAAGTCGTCCTGACAGCACCGGGCGGCGGAACATGGCGCTGGAACGAGGGCGCAGAAGAGCGGGTCAGCGGACCGGCGATCGATTTCGCGCTGGTCGTCACGCATCGCCGGCACGCCGAAGACACCGGCCTTTCCACAAGAGGCGAAGGTGCAGCCGCCTGGCTCAAGATCGCCCAATGCTTCGCAGGCAAACCGCGAGACTGGTCGGCCGCCTAGAGTATCCGCGCGTCCAGCACCTGCGCACGCCAGCCGGCCCTGTCCGCGCCCAGCGCCGCGATCAGGTGCGCGCGCTTCAAGAGCAGGTGCGCGTCGCATTCGGCGGTGAAGCCCATGCCGCCGTGGATCTGGATATTGGCTCTGGCATTCTCGATCGCCGCCTCATTGGCGAGCAGGCGGGCGGCGGCCACCTCACCGACTGGACTCGGCGCAGCATCCCCCGAAACGGCTGCGTAGAAGACCTGCGCATCGGCCGTCGCCGCGCGCACGGCCATGTCGGCGCACATGTGCTTGATCGCCTGGAACCCGCCGATCGGCTGGTTGAACTGTTCGCGCTCCTTGGCATATTCGACGGCCATCTCCCGCGCGGTCTGGGCAATCCCGGTAAGGTAGGCTGCAAGCATCAGGCCGATCCGCGATGCGGCATGCCCCGCTTCGGGCCGTTTGCCGAGTGCCCGCAGCTCGACCGTTTCGTCGAGCCCATCGACCGAATCGCCAAGCCCTGCGGAAGCCGTGTCGGCCAGAACGGCAGCACCGCCCGACAGCACCAGCAGCTGCTCCGCCCACCCGGCGTCGATCGCATGACCGTTGCCGTCTGCAAAAGCCGCGCGCGCCTCGCCCGAGATCAGCGCCTCGCGCAGTCCGTCATCTTCGGCGTAGTGCGGCGCAAGAACCTGCGCGAGCACGCTTGGCGAAACCAGATGCGCGCCGAGCGCCCGGGCGACCAGCGCTTCTTCGGCAAACCCGTAACCGAGCCCGCCCTTGTCGTCGCTCACGCCCAAGCCGAACAGTCCGAGCCCTGCCAGGTCCTCCCAGAGCGCCTGCTCGGCGGCACCGCCATGCGCATTCGCCTCGCGCAATCGCGCAACCGGCAGGCGGTCGCGCAGGAAGCCGCGCAGGCTGTCTTCGATGAGCTGCTGCTCGTCGTCGGGGATGAGATCGAGGATCATACCGCCCTCGGCCCCCGTGGCAGGCCGAGGACACGCTCGCCGATGGCGTTGCGGCGAACCTCGGAGGTCCCGCCTCCGATCGCCCATTTGAACGATTCGAGATAGTGGAGCGGAAAATCGTGCTGCCCGCCCCGCGCGAGGGCCTCGGCACCGACGATATCGAAGGCAGCGGCGTTCACCCTCCGGGTCAGCTCGCCGTAATAGAGTGCGACGATGTTGCCTTCGGCGCCCGGCACCTCCTCGTGCATGCCGCGCGAGACCGAGGCCGCCGTCAGCGAGCGCAGCGCCATCACCGCGAGCTTGAGCTGCGCCAGCGAAGCCATCTGCACCTCGTCGACGCGGGCGCTGTTGTCCCGGGCCCAGGCAATCAGCTGCTCGACGGTGTTCGCGAGTTCGATCTGGTGAACGATCGTCCCGGTCCCGCGCTCGAAACCCAGCGTCGTCATCGCCACGCGCCAGCCCTCGTTGACCCCGCCGACGACATCGCTCAACGGAATGCGGACGTTGTCGTAGAAAACCTGGCTGAACTGGTAATAGCCGCTCATCGCCCTGATCGGGCGGACCTCGATGCCTGGCGCCTGCATGTCGCAGATAGCCCAGGTCAGCCCCTTGTGGCGCGGCAGTTCACCGCCGCCGGTCCGCACCAGCAGCTCCTGCCAGCGCGCGAGGTGGCCATAGCTGGTCCAGATCTTGGTGCCGTTGACGACCAGTGCGTCGCCGTCGACCTCTGCCTTGCACTTAAGACTGGCGAGATCGGAACCCGCGCCCGGCTCCGAAAAGCCCTGGCACCAGTTTTCGCGGCCTTCGAGGATGGCAGGCAGGTGGCGCGCCTTGTGCTCATCCGTCCCCTGGACGATCAGGGTGGGCCCCGCATGGCTGAGCGCGACGAACATGGTGCCCGCCGGCGGTCCTCCGGCGCGCGCATATTCCTCGTGCCAGATCATCTGTTCGAGCACCGAAAGCCCGCGCCCGCCGTATTCTTTCGGCCACGAAACTCCGGCCCAGCCACCCTTGTGCTGCAGCGCCTGCCAACCAAGGTCGAAGTCGCGCATTTCCGTGCCGTCTTTCGGTCGCGGATTGCGTGGGACATTGTCTGCCAGCCATGACCGGCAGTCCTCCCGGAAATGTCTAAGCTCGGGGGTTTCGATGATGCGCATGGCCGGCAATCGATAGATTTCGCGCATCGGCAAGGCAAGCGCGACGCGCTTGCGCGGCATCCGCCTGCAGGCTAGCCCCTCGGGAGGAAGATGTTGAACCGGGGAACGCAGGCATGAGCGACGACGGCTTGATCCGCAACCAGATCACCGATGAATCGGTGGAACTGATGCGGCGCCGTATCGGCTATTCCAACCCGACGCTGAGGACCGGTGCGATCGATGAGCCCTGGAACCTGCGCTGCTCCGACGACGCAGTGCGCCGTTTCGCGCTGTGCATCGGCGACGACAACCCGCTCTACACCGATCCCGACTATGCGGAAAAGACGCGCTGGGGCGGGGTGATCGCACCGCCTGCATTCGAGAAGTCGATGGGCATAAACCGCGCCCCGGTGATGGAACCCGACGAGGAAAAGGTAACCCGCAAGGCACTGCGCGGCGTGCAGCTCTATCATTCGGGCGGCGAGAACTTCTATTTTTCGCCGATCATGGAAGGAGAACGGCTCTATCGCTCTCGCTACGTCAAGCAAGTCGATGTCAAGGAATCGGAGTTTTCCGGCCGTTCGGTGATCGTCACCAATGGCCTCTGCCTGTGGAACGACGATGACCGAGTGGTGGTCGACGGCGTCGACTGGTTCATCCATGCCGAGCGCAAGAAGAAGTCGGGAACCAAGGAGAAATACGCCAAAGAGGAACCCGCCTGGTATTCGGACGAGGACCTTGCCGAGATCGAGGACGCCTATGACAATGAATACCGCAGGGGCGCCGACACACTGTGGTTCGAGGATGTCGTGCCGGGCACGTCGCTGCCGCGCATGGTCAAGGGCCCACTGACGATCACCGACCTATTCGATGTCCACATGGGCGCGGGCTGGCTGATCTACGGCGGGTGGCCCAACCGGCTGGCTTACGAGAATCGCAAGAAGCTGCGCGGCTTCTACACCCGCGACGAATTCAACGCCTGGGACACGGTGCAGCGCGTTCACTGGGACAAGGGGCTTGCCGAAAAAGTCGGCGTTCGAATGATGTATGATATCGGCCCGGTGCGGCAGTTCCACGTCAGCAACTTCCTGACGAACTTCGTCGGCGACGATGCCTGGATCTACCGCATCCGCTTCGAATTTCGCCGCTTCAACTATATCGGCGACGTCACCTGGATGACCGGAGAGATCACCGAGGCGAGAGTCGACGAGGTCCTGGGACCGCTGATCGAGATTTCGCTGCGCGGCACCAACCAGCGCGGCTCCGACAATATCACGGCGAGCGCCACCGTCCTGCTGCCATCCAAGAAGCACGGACCGGTGAAGCTGCCGCAGCCGCCCGAGCCAACCCCGCACCGGCGGATGGCGTGATGGCAGAAACAGACGTCGTGACGGTCGAGCGTGACGGCGGCGTCGCCATCGTCACCATGAACCGCCCGGAGCGGATGAACGCGCTCAACCCGGCGCTGATGCGGCGCCTGCCGGAAGTGCTGGGCGAAATGGCCACGGATGACAGCGTGCGCTGCGTGGTGCTGACAGGCGCGGGCAAGGCATTCTGCGCCGGCGGCGACACGCGCGACATTGGCAAGGCGGCGGACGCGATGGTCGAACAGGCCCGCACCGCCCCGGACACGCCGCCTGCCCGCACCAGCGAGGACCGGATCGCCTGGCTGCGCCGGTGCTCGGAGGCTTCACGCATCCTTCACGAGATGCCGAAGCCCGCCATCGCCATGATCAACGGCGCCTGCGCGGGAGCGGGGCTGAACCTGGCGGCGGCTTGCGACATTCGCATTGCCGCGCAATCGGCGGTGTTCCGCATGGTCTTCTCGACCATGGGCCTGCCGGGAGACTATGGCGGCGCTTGGCTGTGGACGCGCATCCTCGGCACCGCCAGGGCGCGCCAGCTGTTCTTCATCGACGAAAAGCGCGATTCCGCCGCCGCACTGGACTTCGGCCTCATCGACGGAGTCCTGCCAGACGAGGGCCTGCGCGGCGAAGTGCTGGCGCTGGCGCACAGGCTGGCAGGCATGCCCGGCGACGGGCTGGCGCTCACTAAGGAGGTACTCAACGCCGCGCTCGACGAAGATCTCGCCGCCTCGCTCGACCGCGAAAGCCGGGCAATGATCGAGGCGCGCGACGTGCTTGTGGACCTGCGCCGCAAGGAAAAACCCGGGGAAGTTTCATGACCAGCATGTCCAAGCGGCCCGAACTTCCCGCTCCCGCCGAAGACAAGGGCGACTGGCTCGAAAATGTGCTCGCCATGCCGGTTGGACGCGGCTGGTGCGAAGTCGCAGGAGCCAGGATCGAATTGCTGAGCTGGGGCGAGCGCGGCGCACCCGGCATCCTGTTCGCGCATGGTTTCGCCGCCAACGCCGACTGGTGGCGCGCCATCGCCGGGCCGCTGTCGCAGGGCTACCGGGTTGCGGCGCTGTCCTTCTCGGGCATGGGTCAGTCCGGCTGGCGCGAGTCATACGATCTCGACACCTTTGCGGACGAACTGGATGCCGCCGCGCGTGAAGCCGGGCTCGACGATGGGCCGGTGGCGCCGCTTCTGGTCGCGCATTCGTTTGGCGGATTTCCGGCGGTTGTTTCGGCCACTTCCAGGCCCGACCGATGGCGCGGACTGGTACTGATAGACTCTCGGGTACACACCTCGCTTTCACAGATGCCCGGTCCGTCCGAAAGGGTTGAGCCTCGTGTCGTGTCCGACCGAGGCAAGCTGGTTGCCCGGTTCAGACTGATGCCCCAGCAGCCCTGCCGCACCCCGCGCCTGCTCGCCGAGGCAGCGGAATATTCCGTCCGCAAGCTGACGCTCGACAGCGGCGAGGAAGGCTGGAGCTGGGCGTCCGATCCGAACCTGTTTCCCGATATCCGCAGTCGCGGCATCCCCGAGCTGCTGCCGCAGATCGCCTGTCCCGTCGCCTATGTCCATGGCGAGGAGAGCTACATCGTCCGGGACGGAATGCTCGAAGGCATCCGGGCCAATTTGCCCGCGGGATCACCGGTGGTCGCGATTCCCGATGCCGGGCACCATGTCATCCTCGACCAACCGGTGGCGGTGACCGGTGTACTCAGGCTGCTCGATACGATGTGGAGTGCGGGCTGACGCCGGAGCCGCTCAGGTCCCGGTGAATTTGGGCTCACGCTTCTCAAGGAAGGCTTCGAGCGCCTCGCGGTGGTCGTTGGAAAGATGCGACCACGTCTCGAAGCCCAGATGCGCGTCGAGCATCGCATCCATGCGCTGGCGCAAGTCCATGTTGATCGACTTCTTTGTGAGCCGGATCGCCACTGCGGCGCCATCGGCAAGCCGCTGTGCCAGCGCGGCCACGCGTTCATCCAGTTCCTCGGCCGGAGCGGCTTCGCTGATCAGGCCGATGCGTTCGGCTTCCTCGCCGCTGATCGGATCGCCGGTCAGCAGGTAGCGTTTGGCCTTGGCGTGGCCGACCAGCGCGGGCCACAGCACCGCGCCGCCGTCGCCGGCGACAAGACCCACCCCGACATGCGGATCGCCGATCTTCGCGCTGTCCTTGGCGATGACGATATCGCAGCAAAGCGCCAGCGTCGCGCCAAGGCCGATGGCATGCCCGTTGACCTTGGCGATAACCGGCCGGTCGACATCGAGCATGGCGTAAACGATCCGCCGCGCCTCTTCCATGCTCTCGACCCAGCGCGCCTGGTTGTCGAGCGAGGCCTTGAGCGTGTTGATGTCGCCGCCCGCCGAGAATGTCCGGCCTTCGCCGGTGAGCACCACTACATGGGTGTCCCTGTCGGTCCCGATCAGCGGGAAGATGCGCTCCAGTTCCTGGTGCATCACCGGGTTGGTGGCGTTGTTGACCTCGGGCCGGTTGAAGGCGATCGTCAGGATCTTGCCGTCGCGCGTCACCTTGAGCGTCTCGAAATCGTCGTACATCGCGTTTACCTCAATCCGGAAAACAGCGGCGGCATTGGCACCGCAATAGCGGCTGCGCAAGGTCAATCGGCGGCGAGGATACGTTCCGCCGCATGCCATGCGAGCGCCATCGCCGGGCCGTTGGTGTTCCCCGAGACCAGCCGCGGCATGACCGAGGTATCGACGACCCTGAGCCCGCTCACGCCGCGTACCCTGAGATCGGGATCGAGCACGGCGCCATCGTCCAAGCCCATCCTGCAGGTGCCCGAGACATGCATCGCGCAGGCTCCTTGCGCGAAGCTCGCTTCGACAAGGTTTTCGTCGGTCACGGCAGAGGGCCCCGGAAGCACTTCCTCGCCCACCCATGACGACAGCGCCGGTTGGGCGGCGATGCTTCTGAGGTGGCGAAACAGCGAGGCGGTGTGGATGCGGTCGTATTCCTCGGAAAGGAAATTGGCGCTGATTTCCGGCGGCATCGCCGGATCGGCGGAGGCAATGCGCACTTCGCCCCGGCTCTCGGGCCGCAGCACATAGCCATAGAGTTCAAGGCCCGGCTCCTTGCAGATGCCGGTCTCGTCATAGGTGAACAGCGTTGCACCGATCTGGCAGTCGGGCTCGTCGAGGCCGGGCAGCGTCTTCACCACGCCACCCACTTCCCAGATCGGCGTCGATAGCGCGCCGCGCCCGGCAAGGACATATTGCAGTGCAGACCAGGCAAGGCCCGGCATCAGCAGCTGGCGATTGCGCCCGCCGCGCCTGAGCCGGTGGACGGTCTTGATCGTGCGATGGTCCTGGAGGTTGCGGCCGACCTCGGGCGAATCGACGCGCATCTCGATGCCGTGCGCCTTCAGCAGTTCGGCGGGACCGATCCCGGCGAGTTGCAGCAGCTTTGGCGAATGGATGCCGCCGGCCGAGAGGATTACCTCGCGCGCCGATATGCTGCGTTTGCCTGCCTTGTTCTCAAGCCGGATACCGGTAGCCGTCAGACCCTCGAAGGTGATCTCGAGCACTTCGGTCTCGGTGGCGATATCGAGATTGGACCGGCGCCGCACCGGCTCGAGAAAGGCACGCGACGAGCTGAACCGGCGTCCTCGCCAGATCGTGCAGGGCTGCGCGCCGACGCCGCCATGGCGCTGTGCTTCGGGGTCGTTGATGTCCTCGACCTCGACGGTCCCTGCTTCCACCGACGCAACGAGCGTTGCACGGCCCAGGTCATTCAGCCTCGCCATCGACACCCTGAGCGGGCCGTCCCCGCCGCGCCATTCGGCGGGCCCGAGTTCGTGATTCTCGATCTCGCGGAAGCAACGGCCCATGGTTTCCCAGCCCCAGCCCGTGGCACCGAGCTCCTCCCAGCGGTCGTAATCGGAAGGGAAGCCGCGCATGTAGACCATGCCGTTGATCGAACTCGACCCGCCCAGCGTGCGGCCCTTGAGCCAGAAATTCGGCTCGCGGTTCCCGCCCGGCGAAATCTGGTAGAAGGAGAAGTATTTCGCGCCCGCCTCGCTGCGCATCAGCCTGCCCGTGCCGATCGGCATCGAAATGAACGGATTGCCGTCGCTCGGCCCCGCCTCGACCAGCAGCACGCGCTTGCGCGGGTCTTCCGACAGCCGGTGGGCGAGCACGCAGCCACACGAGCCCGCGCCAACGATTACATAGTCGTAGCTGTCGCGCATGCGCTCACTTCAGCAGCACGTGGAGCGGGCCTGGACCGCGCTGGATTATGCTGCCGGTGATCTTGGCAGGCGGAAAAGACGGGTCCCAGCGGATGTTCGGGAAATTGTCGAACAGCGCGTTCAGTGCCGCCATGATCTCCTGCCGCGCGACATGCTGGCCGAGACAGCTGTGCGCTCCTGCTGCAAAGGCGACGGATCGCTTGAACGGACGGTGGATGTCGTAGACGTCCGGATTGTCCCAGCGCGCCGGGTCGTGATTGGCCGAGGAAATGCACAGGTGGAGGTGTGCGCCTTCCGGCAGCTCGACACCCTCCAGCACCGTGTCGCGCTTGACCTTGCGCGGGAAGCTCGGGTCCGGATTCCAGCGCACCGATTCGAGCACCGCCTGGTTCAGCAGCGAGCGGTCGGCGATAACCTCGGCAAGCTGGTCCGGGTGGTTGAGTAAGGCGAACAGCGCGTTGCCCATCTGGCGCCAGGTCGTCTCGCCGCCAGCAAAGACGATCAGGCGGCAGTGGTTGGTGATTTCCTCATGGGTTAGCTTGCGTTTGGTGCCGTCGTCCTGCGTGATCTCGGCCTGGGCGAGGTGCGAAATGAGATCGTCGCGCGGATTCTCACGCCGCTCGAGGATGGCGTTCTTCAGCACCGCACTTGTCGCTTCGCGCGAAGCGAGGCGGTCCTCCATGGTCGTTGCCTTGAGACCCGCCTGCATGTGGCGGCGCAGGGTAAGGCCTTCCTGGTTCGACAGGCCGAACCCCCCCGTCATGGTGTGCATCGGCAACCGCGCGAAGAAGCGGCTGTTGAGATCGACGCTGTCCTCGTCGCGGATCGCCTCGATCAGTTCGGCGACGAGCGGGTCGATCACCTTCTCGCGCCACCAGCCTTCGGCCATCGGCGGCTGGAAAAAGGGCTGGAGCACGTCGCGGTAGCGGCGGTGGCTGACCCCGTCGAGGCTGAGGATGGTTTCGCCGAATTCATCCGCCGTTCCCATGTCATGGTAATTGTCGGACCAGAAGTCGTCCTTGCGGGTGAACGCCTCGCTGACCGCCTTGAAACTGAACGCGGAGTAAGTGGTGCGGTTCGGATCGTAGAGCCCGCCGCCATTCATTTCGGGCGGCAGCCCCATGCATTCGGCGAGTGTCCCCTTGAGCACCGGCCCGCGCTCCAGCGCCGCCATCCACATCGGCCATGGGTCCTCGACAATGCCGCCGCCTGCCGACGCCTCGCCCTCGATCTCGAACAGTTCCTCATATTCCTCGAGGTTGCCCGTGAGCTTGCTGTCCATGCGTCTACTCCTCTCCGGATTCCGCCCATCTGCGGGGGCGGATCTCCATGCCCGGTCCTTCATCGGCAAATTGCACATCCGCGAACAGGATCCGCCCGGTCAGCGGATCGAGATAGGAGCGGACGACAAGCTGCCCGGCGCGTTCGTCCAGCAGTGTATCGTGCGTGGGACAGCCATCAAGCCAGTTTCCGGGGGCCACGGCGAGCAGGCCGCCCGATTCCTCGGCCACGGCCATGCCGCCGCGCTGCACGACCCCGGGATAAAGCGGCTGCGCTGAAGTGCCATCCATGGACGAAAGGTCGTTTGCGGCAGGCGGCCTTCGGGCCGGCGCTGCGTCCCTCAGGCGTGCGGCCCGGATCGTATCCCTGAGCGTGCCGGTCGCTTCCTTGTCTACCTCGCCGTCGGCAGTCAGCGCGAGGCCGTAAACCTCGCGCGTGATATCGCCATCGATCCGTCCGCACTGCAGATCGTCGAGCACCGCTTCCGCCTCGCGGTCGAGCGGATCGCCGAAGCCTCCCCCGGATGCGCAATG
>CAYPFE010000067.1:0-10349 GCA_964409895.1 uncultured Novosphingobium sp. | reverse complement strand
CGCGCAGCTTGCTGTCGATTGCCAGGTCAAACAGCGCTCGGTCACGAAGGCGTCCTTCGCGATCAAGAAAGAAGCGGATCGACCAGATCTGCTTTTGCGTGAACGGCCGTTTCGTTCCTACCTTCTTACCAGCATTCCATGCCGTACGGCCCTGCATGGCAAGATCGAATTGTGAGTAACCCATATCATTTCTCCTCGGCCTTGATTGGCCGATCGCGAAATGAATGAGATCAGGTCACCACTTTGGGCAGCTTCTGGGCCGACTCCGGAATGTCCGCTAATGGGAATGAAATACTGGATAACTGCCATCGGCCTTGGGGCAAGCAGTCGTCGTCAGTGCATTCGGCTCATGGCAAATCGCGTAAGATTTCGCAGAGTAGCCGCCTGCTCGCCGAAATTGCTGAGAGCTTCGTAACAAGCAACTTCCAGTTTACCCGATTTGCTGGCCGCACCATCGATTCCCATTAGCACAGTGGCACTTGCGCGTCCCGACACAGCATCCTTATTTATGGATTTTCCAAGGACAGTAGGGTCGCCGATGTTGTCGAGCATGTCATCCCGGATTTGAAAAACCAGGCCTAGATTTTCGGCAAAACGCAATAGACTTTCCAATCCATCCGGGCTGCACTGACCTAGCATTGAAGCAGCTTCTACCGTGTACCTGATCAGCGAACCGGTCTTTCGACTTTCGCATTCGAATACATACTGGTCTGTAGGAGCAGCGGGTGGATAGAGGTCCATCATCTGGCCGCCGGCGAGACCCTCCTGACCAATTGCCTTGGACAGCGCGAGAACGAGCCGGGCCCGAACAGCGGGATCAGGGTGGGTTTCTTCGTCCGCAAGCAGCTCGAAGCCCAGCGCTAGAAGGGCGTCTCCCGCGAGAACTGCAGTGGCCTCATCGAATTTGCGGTGAAGTGTTGGCTTCCCCCGGCGGAGATCGTCGTCATCCATGCAGGGAAGGTCGTCATGTACGAGTGACTGGGCATGAACGCACTCGACCGCGGCTCCCACGCGCAAAGCTCTAGTATAATCGCCACCCACTAGTTCACTGACGGCCATCGCAAGCATAGCGCGAAAGCGCTTGCCGCCCCCAAGCACCGCGTAGCGCATCGCATCGGCGAGCCGCCGATCCCGACGTTCGCCATTTCCGATAGCGGATTCCAGCACGGCCTCAATGTCTGCCTTGAGCCTCTCCAGCCTTTCGGGAACCGCTTCGTCGCTTCCCTGCTCCGCGAGAGGTTCCAACGATACCGGCCTGAAGCTCACGCGCTCGGCTTTGCCAACTATTTCCTTCTGCACAAAACCTCGCGAGGCGAGCGCTTCGCAGATGTCTTTCACCGCAGATTCCGGCGCTGATGCCGCTGCCGTAAGGCCAACAGTGCTGGCCTCCATTATCAGGTCCCATGGCAAGTCATCGACGTCATGAACGAGCCTCGCCAATGTACAGCCTGCAGCCCTTGACACTTCGACCAGGCGGCGGGCGTTGGAGGACATGGCATCGCCAACCACAAGGACAAGGTCGGACTCTCGTGCAATAGTCTCTGCCGCTTGCTGCCGGTTGGTCGTGGCATAGCAGATGTCGCTTGACCTTGGCCCGGCGACGTCCCCGAAGCGAGCCCTTACCTCCGCTACCATCTCCTCCGCATCACGCACGGAGAAGGTTGTCTGAATCGCGTAAGCAACTGCGGTGTTTGGAGCAAGATCAAGCGCAGCGAGATCTTCCGGACTCGAAACAACGGAGATGGCCCCAGCCGGCAATTGACCTAGCGTGCCCACGATTTCCGGGTGGCCCTGATGACCTATCAGCAGGACATGTCGGCCAGCGTAATACCAGCTTTCGACTTCACCATGGATTCGTTTCACAAGCGGGCATATCGCATCGACGAACCTCAAATTCGCCGCTTGCGCCTCGCTCTTGACACTGCGAGCGCTACCGTGAGCAGACAAAATTGCGATGGAACCTTTAGGAATCTCTCGCAATTCTTGAACGAATACCGCGCCGAGCCCTTCTAGCCTTTCGATGACGCTTCGGTTGTGGACGATCGCCCTGCGCACATAGACGGGTGGGCCGTGCTCTTGCAGCGCCCTCTCGACAGTTTCTATGGCGCGCTCTACGCCGGCGCAGAAACCGCGCGGATTGGCGAGCAGCAGGCTGCGACCTTTACCGGGAGGCATTTTTTGTCGAGGACATGTTGAACTTTCGTCCATAACCAATCGTGTTCTTGATAGCGAATTACGCGGCTGGCGCAAATGTGCACCTTCAGGCAGCTTGCAGTTCGCGGCAAGCGAAGCAAGGACGCTATTCAGTCCATCACGAAGAGGATGAGAGAGTTGTCGGACAGGTCCACCGCCATTGTTATCGGAGCTGGCTTTGGGGGGCTTGCGCTAGCTATACGCCTGCAAAGTGCGGGGGTCGAAACCACCCTGATCGAAGGGAGGGATCGGCCGGGCGGACGCGCCTATGTGTGGGAGCGAGACGGTTACACTTTCGATGCCGGACCAACTGTCATTACTGATGCGGCATGCCTCGAAGAGTTGTGGAGCCTTTCGAACAGCAACATGAGCGAAGACGTCACTCTGTGTCCGGTCCGACCTTTCTACCGGCTCGTTTGGAATGACGGCGCTCAGTTCGACTATTCGAACGACGATGCGGAACTCATGGCCGAGATCGCGAAGCTCAACCCTTCCGACGTGGCGGGCTACGAACGCTTTCTCGAATATTCACGCGGGGTATATGAAGAAGGTTACGTAAAGCTGGGGTCGGTGCCGTTCCTTACCTTTTCCAGCATGGTCCGTGCCGCGCCGGCGCTGATAAAGCATCAAGCGTGGCGGCCTGTATATGATCTCGTTTCCGGCTTCGTCACCAATGACAAGCTTCGCCAGGCCCTATCCTTTCACACGCTCCTGGTCGGCGGCAATCCAATGAGCACCAGCAGTATTTACGCCCTTATCCACCATCTGGAAAAAAGCGGCGGGGTCTGGTTCGCGCAAGGAGGGACCAACTCTCTGGTCTCGGGAATGGTCGCGCTTTTCGAGAGGCTTGGCGGCAGGCTGATGCTGGGTGATCCGGTCCGGCGCATCGAGCATCGCGGCAAACGCGTTACGGGAGTTGAGACTGTTTCAGGATGCAGGGTGGCCGCTGACATGATCGCAACGAACGGCGATCTTGTGCATAGCTACGGACTGCTTGACGGCTCGGCCTACGCCGGGCGGATGATCCGCAAGCTCAAGCGACGCCGGTTCTCACCAAGTCTGTTCGTCGTTCACTTCGGTCTCGACGGAAGCTTCCCGGATATTGCGCATCACACGATCTTGTTTTCTGACCGCTACGGCGCTTTGCTCGACGACATCTACAAGCGGGGCGTCCTCCCTGGCGATCCGTCCTTGTATCTTCACCATCCCAGCGCCACCGATCCAGCCATGGCACCTTGTGGAAAATCGGCCTTCTATGCGCTTGCGCCGGTTCCGCACCTCGGCAAGGCGGACGTCGATTGGGACGTGGAAGGACCACGCTATCGTGATATTGTCCTGGACAGGGTAAGCGACATGCTGATCCCGGACCTTCGCGATCGGCTCGACGTCTGCTTTCATTATACCCCGCGGGATTTCGCCACTGACCTGGGGGCACATCTCGGCAGTGCGTTCAGCCTCGAGCCCGTTTTGACGCAAAGCGCCTGGTTTCGGGCTCATAATCGCGATGATAATTTTTCGAACCTATATTTTGTCGGTGCCGGCACTCATCCCGGAGCAGGAATCCCAGGTGTGGTGGGAAGCGCCAAGGCGACGGCTAGCCTAATGACCTGCTGAGCCTCAGCGCGATTGCCCTGCAGTACCTATTGGCGCTATGATTTGTGACCCATGTTGGCCGTATCCCTCTTTCTTGGCACCATCGCGGCAATGGAGATCTTCGCCTACGCGATGCACCGCTGGGTGATGCACGGGATCGGCTGGTTTCTGCATGCCAGCCATCATCGCCCGCGCACGGGCATGTTCGAATGGAACGACTTGTACGCAGTGATTTTCGCGGTGCCTTCCGTCGTCCTCATTTATGGTGGGGTCCAAGCCGGCTGGGGTGATTGGTCGACAGCGATCGGCGCTGGAATCGCAGCTTATGGTGCGATCTACTTTGGCTTTCACGATTACATCGTCCATTGCCGCCTGTCGCACCGAATTGTGCCGCGATCCGCCTACTTCAAGCGGATCGTTCAGGCCCATCGCCTCCACCACGTAGTCGAAAGCCGGAAAGGTGCGGTAAGCTTCGGCTTTCTCTATGCGCCTCCACTCGAACGACTGAAGAGAGACCTGAGCGAGATGCAAGGCGCTCAGTTACGCGCACCGGTGCCCGCGAAGGATTGACGCGGACGGGTCCAAAGGCCCTCGCGCGAATATGCCGGAGGAGCTGCGAAACAACGCGTAACCGCCAAGCCAATCAGATACAGCTTCTCGGCGCGGCTCACATGCACTCGCTCATTCCAGGCTTCGGAGCCCAATGAGACGACTTTCTCGCCGATCGCGCCGTAAACTGCATCCGCGCTCAGCACGGCGAGCCGCGAGCGGAACGGCAGCCGCGCCGCGCCGCGCCGCGCCGACATCCGGTAGGCGGACGCCAACTCAACAAGGCGGCAGGCAAATCTCGATATCGTGCGCCGGTGTCTGATGTCTGAGATATTTGCTTCGGCCAAGCGGTGTTCGGAGAGCCAGGCCTGCGGCAGATAGCATCGTCCCGCCATCACGTCGGGAAGGATATCGCGTGCGATATTCGCAAGCTGGAAAGCGATCCCGAGGTCGCAGGCACGGTCAAGCGTGTCATCGTCCGCCGGATCGACGCCCATTACCACGGCCATCATGCAACCGACCGTGCCCGCCACGTGGTAGCAATATCGCAGCAACTCAGCGACGTCCGCCGGGCGCCATCCTCTGGCATCCATCCCAAAACCTGTAATGTGGTCATGTATGAAGCTGCGCGGCATGCGTGTCTCCCTGGCCACTTGGCGCAGCGCGGCGAAGGGAGGCGAAACCGGCTCCTCGCCATCGAGCGCCGCCGCTGTCAAGGCTTCAAGTTCGCTCTGGGTGGCAATCATGTCTTGTCCAGGCTTGGCATCGTGGCCAAGGTATTGACCATCGGTCATGTCGTCGGCGGTCCTGCACCAGGAGTAGAGCAGCCAGGCACGCTCGCGCGTCGTTCGTTCGAACAGCCTGCTGGCGGCGGCGAAACTTTGAGAGCCTTCGGCGATGATTTCGCGGGCCGATTCGACTAGGGCCGAGCGATCAGCTGTGCCCGCAGCGGTCATGTTTCGCTCTTGCCGTGAAGTCCCGCAATCGCGGCAGCGGCCCTGCCAATCGCTACCGGCGGTTTGCCTGAGAGAATACGAAGACGGTCTCTTACGGTAAGTGAACCAGCATAGAATCGCGCAATGAGGTCGGGCGGCAGCCTGTAGAAATGCGCGAATACGCGATGCCGCTCGGCTGGCTTCGCGGCGCGGAAAAGCATTGTGTTGAGCAGTCGGTAGTATCCGCTGCTGCGCCAGTGATCGAGGAACCGGGCACGCGTCCATTCGGCCAATAAGGGCGCACCAAAATCTCCCTCGAGGCGTGACAGCGCGTCTGCAATGCGAAGAGCGATACCGAAGGAATAACCTGTGGTCTGATGGAAAAACCCGCCTTTCAGTCCAAGGCGAGCGACTCGATCTTCCCGCGGCCAGAAACTGTCCGGATCGCCTGCGATGACGACGGGCAGGACGCCGCTTTCCTGGCGAAGGTGTTTGCCGGACAGCCCCCGCGCCCTTGCGAGGTCGCGCACGCGATCGGCAATCTCCGGGACATCAAGCACCGGAGAATTGCTGTAATAAGTATCCTCCACCAGCACACGGTCCGCTGCCAAGGGTAGCACATAGAGAAAACGGTAGCCGTCTATCTGTGGAATCGTCGCATCCATTACAGTCGCGCAATCGCCCTCTCCATGAGTTGCGGCGAACTCTACACCGACGAATTTCTGCCAGCCGAGTTCCAGCCCTTGAGGATGGTCTGCAGGGCCTCGCGCATCCAGCACAGCCCGGGCGGCGATCCGTTCGCCGGTTTGCAGCGTCACGCCGTCAGGATCGATCCGGCTCACCGTTGCGCCCAGTCGCCAGCTGTCTGGGGTCAGGCGGCGGCGGACGAGAGCATCGAGAGATGGAGATTCGACAGCATGGTAGCTCAGGGGCAATTCGCGTTCGCGATCGAGGAATCGGACGCGGTGGCGGGGCCAACGCACGGGCGATAGCGCCGATACCAGTTCGACCGCACCGGACGGCACATCGCTGTCGAAGAAGGACCAGGTATGGTTTCCGCCAAATCGCTTACCGGACTCCAAGAGCAGGACCGGCAGATCTCGACGGCGCTCTCGCAGGGCCAGCGCGGCCAGAGAGCCGGCGAGACCGCCGCCTACGATGACGATGGGTGCTTGCGATATCATCCAGGCTCGCCTTAGCTCGGCCCGAGTGATAGACCAAGTCCATGCTTCCTTCACAGGTCATCGCAGCTGTTCTTGCTATCCTAGCGATGATCGCAATCGTCGCTATCCGTTACTTTGTGACCAGCGGAGCCTTCGCATGGCTTGGCGAAAGGCGATACCCGGGCCTTTATAGCGGCCTGAAGCTGCAAATCCGCCGGGAAGTCGCGTGGTCGCTGCTTAGCGCGGTGGTGTATGGAGCGCCTGCAGGATTGGTTGCATGGAGTTGGCAAGAATTCGGCTGGACGCAAATCTACGAAGACATCGGCGCCTATCCCATGTGGTGGCTGCCCGTGTCCTTTCTTCTTTGCCTGACGATCCACGACACCTGGTTCTACTGGACGCACAGAGCGATGCATCACCCGGCCCTGTTCGCCACGATACACGCGGTGCACCATGCCAGCAGGCCGCCGACGGCCTGGGCTGCCATGAGCTTCCATCCGTGGGAAGCCGTCACCGGCGCTTTCGTTATTCCAGCCCTTGTCTTTGCCATGCCCCTTCATATCGGGGTTGTACTGGCGGTACTGCTGGTGATGACCGTGATGGGCGTAACCAACCACATGGGATGGGAGCTGTTTCCGGCGCGTCTCGTTCATGGTCGGGCAGGCAGCTGGCTGATAACTGCATCGCACCATCAAAACCATCACGACAGGTACAACTGCAATTATGGCCTATATTTCCGCGCGTGGGACCGCATCTGCAACACTGATTTTGGCCTTGGCAGTTTCACCAGGCGCGTCACTGCGCGCAGCTGAAACCTCCAGCACAAACTCTGCCGGCTCGCTCGAGGTGACGGTGACGAATGTGAAGAACAACAAGGGTGTCATCCGCCTCGCAATTTGCGGCCCGGATAGCGGCTTTCCAAACTGCAACGACGACGCAGTGCGCACAGCGATCTTGAAAATCAATGAAGGAATGGCTGAGGCAAGGTTTACGGACATCCCGGTGGGGACTTATGCGGTAAGCGTTTTCCACGACTCAAATGCCAACGGCAAGCTCGATACCATGCTCGGCATTCCGCGCGAAGGCTATGGCTTTTCAGGCAATCCGCCCTTCCGGCCGCGAGCTCCGCGTTTCGATGAAGCGCAAATCGAAATACGAAACGATACCAAGGCGACGATCAAACTGCGCTACTTGTTGTGAGCCACATGTGTCCCGGCTCGCCTGTTTTGGCCTGGGGATCAGATCGCTGCGGTTGAAGCCGGCTCTGACGACCAGCAATTTCCTTGGGAATGAAAAATGCAAATTCGGCAGATCAGACCCATTCATCTTGCATGTCGACCGAAACCATCCGATTCTGTGCGACTTTCAAACTGAGGATTAATATTGCTTATGCCCGGCTCGCAGGATGTCAGGTTAAACGGTCCATGGGACTGCGACGACATCCGCGTGTTCTTAACGGATGCGATCATTCCCATTCGCTTAGCCGTGCTGAATGGCGATGGCTGGCCGCTAATCGTCTCGCTCTGGTTCACGTTGGACGACGATGCGCTCTGGTGTGCCACCAATGAAAACGCTTTGATTGCGCAGTTTCTGCACCGAAGCGAACACTGCGCCTTTGAGATCGCAGGCGACGCGCCTCCATATCGCGGGGTAAGAGGGCAGGGAAAGGCCAGCCTGCATTCGGACAGAGGTGCGGAGGTTCTTGAAGGACTGCTTTTGCGATATTCCATCCAAGCGGAGAGCCGGTTGTCCCGATTGTTGCTGGCCAAAGCTAACGAAGAGGTGGCAATTAGAATCGAGCCTGAATGGATGACCAGCTGGGATTTTACAGCGTTGTCAGAGTAAAATTGCGCAGCCGGTGGCGGACCGCTAGACAAGGATATGGGCAAAGCATCCATCCCAGTCTGGCGGCTCGAAGTGGAGCGCGCGAAGATAATGGGGGAGCCGCGCTATCTCTGGAAGGCGGTAGATGAGGCTGGTGAACTACTGGACTTCTACGCTACGGAAGAACGTGACGAGGCGGCGGCCCGACAGTTTTTCGAACAGGCGCTGAAAAATCCATGGGCAAAACCAGAAATCCGTTCCGGTGTTTCAACTCGTCGCCGGAAATCATCCGTGCGGCGGTAATGCTGTACATTCGCTATCCACTTTCGTTGCGTAATGTCGAAGACCTGCTTTCCGAGCGTGGCATAGACATATGCCACGAGACGGTAAGGTTCTGGTGGAACCGTTTCGGACCGATCTTTGCCGCTGAAATTCGGCGACGACGTGTCAATCGGATGCGCGGCTATCATCACTGGCGGTGGCATGTTGATGAGATGTACGTCAAGCTTAACGGTGAGATGGTCTACTTGTGGCGCGCGGTTGATCACGAAGGCGAAGTCCTCGAAAGTTACATCACTAAGAAGCGGGACAAAGCTGCGGCTTTGGCGTTTTTCAAGCGGGCGTTAAAGCGGCACGGCAAGGCCGAGACAATCGTCACCGACGGTCTGAAATCCTATCCGGCTGCGATGAAGGAGCTCGGCAATCAGGATTGTCGCGAGATGGGAAGATGGCTGAACAATCGGGCGGAAAATTCACACCTGCCATTCCGACGACGAGAACATGCGATGCAGCGATTTCGAAGCATGAAGTCGCTACAGAAATTCGCCTCGGTTCACGGTTCCATCTACAATCATTTCAATTCTGAACGCCATCTCGTCGATCGTCAGACCTACAAGCATCGACGCTCAGCCGCGTTGGCTGAGTGGCAGAAGCTTGCAGACTGATGCAATCATGACGGGCCGAGCTGAGCTCTTTTAGGATGAGGCGCGATTGCTTTGACAGGACCTTACAGAGCATTGCAGCAAGGCTCTCCCGAGCAAAGTCGAGGGGCCTGCACCAGGCAATGCCGAGCGAGGTAAGATCCGATATCGCTACTATGTGAGTCGGCACCTGCGGCAGGCAGGTGACAATGCTTCGGGTATCCGCATCCCCGCCAAACCGCTTGAAGAGCTGGTCATGATCCAGCTCGCCAGACTGTTCAACGATCCGATCGATCTGATTGCACGCGCGGCGCTCGACGTGCCACCAAGCGACATCGAGCGCACCGTTCGTTCAAGCCGCGACCTAGCTGCCACACTCCGCGACGGTGATCGCGAGACTGTGCGAGACATGCTCAAGCGAGTCGACCTCGGGTCGCAGACAATCATCATGCGGATCGATCCGGCGAGGATTGCTGAAGCGTTGGGAGTGCCTCACAGGCTGGATGCGGCATGCGAGATGGCGATCACGATCGATGCGCAACTTCGGCGAACCGGAAAGGTGGTTCGGCTCGTCGATGGAAATGAAGTGCCGATCGGCCACGGCGAACAGCATACGAAGCTTGTAGACCTCCTGCGACGGGCCCACGCTTGGTGGCAGGAAATGCAAAGCGATGATCTCTCGGTGACCGAGATCGCCGAGCGCCATCACACAGACAGTGCGACTGTATCACGAACGATCCGGCTGAACTTCCTGTCGCCAGCCATCGTTCAGCAGATCATCACTGGCCGCCAGCCAGTCGATCTCGATGCACGGTCATTGCAGCGCTTCGATACGCTGCCGATCACCTGGCTGGATCAAGAGCAACTTCTGCTCGTATCCTGACCTGGTACTTCCAGATCAAAAGGGGCGCCACTGTGTGTACGCCTCTCATCGTTCCCAAGCTCGATCTGTCATCCCGAAAATCAGGGGCGCGCAAAATGGTCGACAGAGAAAGCGCGCCGGAAACCGCCGGTTCCTCTCTCAACGTCGCTCTCCCTGCCCCGGCTCGCCTTGAAACGCCGCGGAATTGCGGGCTTCACGGCCCGTGAAAGGGAATTTCGGGAAATCGGGTGACTGGCTGGTGGAGCCGAGGGGAATCGAACCCCTGACCTCGTCATTGCGAACGACGCGC
>CAYPFE010000066.1:0-10397 GCA_964409895.1 uncultured Novosphingobium sp. | reverse complement strand
ACCGGGAACTGCATGACGCGCTGTTCAAACCGGCGAGCGTGGGGCTGGTCGGGCGCACGCGCTCGAAGCTCGAGAACACCGCCGAACAGATCGCCGCGATCGGCGGCACCTGCTATGTCTGCCCGGGCGACGTCACCAGCAGGGAGAGCGTCAACGCTTTCGTCGCCGAGGTGCAGGACAGGCTCGGGCCGATCTGGGTGCTCGTAAACAACGCGGTTTCGGCCAAGGACCAGTCGGTCGAGAATGTCGAGGACGACAATCTCGACATGGCGCTGCGTTCCGGCGTCTACGGCTCGCTCTATGCTATGCAGGCCTGCTTCCCGACGATGAAGGAACGCGGTGGCTGCATCATCAATTTCGGCTCGGGCGGGGCGACAATGGGGATCGAATACAACGCCGCTTACAACATCGCCAAGGAAGGCATCCGCGCACTGACCAAGACGGCCGCGACCGGCTGGGGCAGATACGGCATCACCGTCAACACGCTGTGCCCGATCGCCTCGACCCCGCTCTACAACGAATGGTGGGACAATATCACGCCGGAACAGCAGCAGGCGCATATGGACCAGATCCCGATGCGCCGCATGGGCGATCCCGAAAAGGACATCGGCGCGCTGGTGGTGTTCCTCGCCGGACCCGGCGGCAGCTACATCACCAGCCGGACGCTGCATATCGACGGCGGGCGGGCCTATTACGACCGCTAGGGACGCCAGTCAGTCCGTCCCGTCGATCCTGATCGAACGCAGCGCGAAGTCGCCGCCCTGGTTGGCGACCGAGACGCCGTCGAAACCCCCGGTGAAGCGGCGGTCGGAGACGTTGATCACCTCGGTGCCGTCGACGCTGACGGCCATGCGTCCGTCCGCCGTGCGGGTCCACAGGACGACATGGGCCTTGCCGTCCGCGAGCGCGAGGTCCCCGTCGTTGAGGTCGACCGTCGAAACCGTGCCGCGCGACGAGATGCTGGTGAGCTCCAGCAACGGCCTGCTGCCCGGCAGCACCGCCAGCCGGTAGCCGGCGGCGGCGTCCTGGCCCTGATAGGGGCCCATCTCGAAACGCGGCGCGTCTGTGCCGTCGAGCCGGCGGGTGGTTAGCTCGACCCGGACTGAAAAGGCGTTGCTGATCGGCCTGGGGACGATCGCGACGGCCGGCGTGGTTTCGGTTCCAAGGTCGAGGGTCGGCTGCGTTTGCGTCTGCGTTTGCTGCTGTGTTCCGGTCGCCTTCTTAAGCAGAGCGCCGAAGATCTGGCCGAGCGGGTCATCCGGTTCCTCCGGTTCTGGCTCCGGCTCGGCGGCGGGCTGTTTCACGGCGACGGGTTCGACCACCGAGCGCATGCCATAGCGCCAGTCGACCAGCATCTCGCCGGAGACGACCTGCCAAGGCGGCGCCGGCCGGGAACCGCGCGTCGAAAAACTGTCCTCGAAGATCAGCGTGTCCCAGGGGTTGTCGTAGCGGTCTAGTGCCTGGCGCAGGTCGCGCAGGAACCACGGGTCGATCAGGCGCTCTTTCTCGCCGCGCTCGAGCTGACTCCGCAATTCATCGATCAGATCGCCAAGCTGGTTCTCCGCACTTGCCTCGGTCTGGGCGAGGGCGGGAGTGGGAGGAAATGCGGTGGTGAACGCTGCGAGGCCAAGGCTTGCAGCCACAACGGCCTTCAATTGCTTCGATTTCGCCGCCGATTTTGCCACTGTCTCCTCCTTTGGCCATTCGTCCTTCAAGCTAGCCCGAGACAGACGTGTTGCGCAAATGGCCTTGACCTCACCTTAACCCGGCGGAGGCGGGCAGCGCTTGGCGCGGCTGTTGGTGAGGGGGCGGGTGTAGGACGGGTCTTCGCGGTTCCGCCCCGGCTTGCCGTTGGTGTGGACGTCGAGGATGTCCTCGTAGGGCACGGGCCCGGCGTTGATCGTGCCGGACCATTCGACAAGGCAATAGCGGTTGGCGATACGCCATTCGCCATCGCGCTTCTCGAAGCGGTCGATATAGCGGCCGCCCGCGACCCAGACCGATTCGTCGCGGTTGCGCGCGTTGAACTGGTAGTAGGTTTCGGTGTGCGCTTCCTTGCCGTTGATCTCGCAGCTGTGGTTGGAGAGCGCGTGCTGGGTGGTGATCTGGCCGTGCTCGTGCAACGCGAAGACCCAGTCGACGAACTCCTCGCGGCTGCCGACGAATTCGCCGTGATCGTCCTCGGCATCGGGATGATAGCATGAGAGGATCAGTTCCCGGTCGAATCGGTCGACGCCCCGGCAATAGCGCGTGAGGCAGTCGAGGATTTCCATGCGGTCGGTGAGCTTCCGCACCTTCTTTTTGAGGCCCATGTCAAATCTCCCTTGATTCAGGCCGAAGCCATTGCGGCATATTGCGCGCGCAACACCTTCTTGTCGGGCTTGCCGACGGGCGTCTGTGGAATCGCGTCGACGAAATCCACCGACTTGGGCGCCTGGTAGGAACCCTTTTTCGCCGCGACAGGTGCGATCAGATCGTCCTCGCCGACGCTTTCGCCGGGCTTCAGCACCACGACTGCCTTCACCGCCTCGCCCCATTTTTCGTGCGGCACCCCGATCACCGCGACTTCGGCGACGGCGGGGTTTTCGGCGATGATGATCTCGATCTCGCGCGGGTAGATGTTGAAGCCGCCCGAGACGATCATGTCCTTGGTGCGATCGACGATCCGTAGGAACCCGTCCGGATCGCGGATGGCAACGTCGCCGGTGTGAAGCCAGCCGCCGCGGAAGGCTTCCTCGGTCAGCACCGGATCACGATAGCCGTCCATCACCAGCGGGCCCTGGACGCAAATCTCGCCGGGCTCGCCGTCAGGCACGGGATTGCAGTCAGCATCCATCAGTTCGAGCCGGACATAGGGGTTCGGCCTGCCGCAGCTGGCGAGCCGGCGCATGTCGTTCACGTCGTGATCGGCCTTGCGCATGTATGTCAGCGTCATCGGCGCCTCGGCCTGGCCGTAGAACTGGGCGAACACCGGGCCGATACGCTCGATCGCTTCCTTGAGGCGTGGCGGCGAGATTGCGGACGCGCCGTAGAACACCGATTCGAGGCTGGAGAGGTCGAATTCGTCGAAGCGCGGATGATCGAGCAGCGCATAGATCATCGTCGGCACCAGCATGATGCAGTTGATGCGCCGCGCCTGGATTTCCTCGAGCACCTGCAGCGGATCGAAGCGCGGCAGAATCAGGAATGTACCGCCTCTCAACAGCGCCGGCATGAACATCGCCCCGCCGGCATGGGTCAGCGGTGCGCAGGAGAGGATGTGCAGCGTCTCAGGCCACTCCCAGATTGCCTGCATGTGTATCCCGGTAACCTCGCCGATGCGCTGGACCGAGGGAATCGCCTTGGGCTTGCCGGTGGTGCCGCCCGAATAGCCGAGCCGGGTGATGTCATGGCCATCGACGATCGGGGGAACCAGCTTTTGAGGGGTGAACCCGGCGGCGAGGTGGTGGATGTCGTCGGCATGCTCGCTGGCGCCGATGGCGAGCAGCTTCATGCCCGGTTCTTCGGCGACAATTTCCAGCGCGCGGCCTTCGAAGCGCTCGGCGTCGTAGATCAGGATCTGCACATCGGCGTCGCGCACGGTGTTGAGGTGATCGCCGAGGCCCGCGAGCGGGTGCATCGGCACATAGAGTGCGGCGAGCATCTGTAGCGCATGCGTTACGTGAAGGCATTCCGGCCGGTTGGGCGCGATCAGCGAGACGCGGCTGCCCGCCGTCACACCCAGGCTGGCGAGCGCCTGGGTATAGCGGCTGGTCTCGTCGCGCATGTCGGCAGCAGTCAGCGTCGGCCCGTCGAGCTGGTGCAGCAACGGCGTGTCGCGGCCGTTGTTCAGCGCGTTCGCCAGCACGTCCGCGGTGTAGAGCGGGCGATGCAGGTCGGGGTGGTTCATTTTCTCCTCCCTCCGGACATCAAGCCCTTTCGAACACCGGCAGCTTGTATGGACCTTGGTCATCCTCGCAATCGAGGAAGGCGACCTTCACGTCCATGCCATCGGCTGCTTCTGCGTTGGTGAAGCCCTGCGGATTGCTGACGAAATAGGGGCCTTCCTCCAGCGCGACGACGATCGTGTCGTAGGGCGCGGGCATCAGTTCGCCGTAATAGGGCTGGTGGAAGCTGCACCAGCTGATGAGAGTTCCCTTGCCGGAGACGGGCTCGAAGATGAGCTCGCCACCGCATTCCTCGCAGGTCTCGATGACGGGGAACGGGCGGTGGCCGCAGGACTGGCAGCGCTGGATCGTCAGCTCGCCTCGGTTGCAGCCTTCCCAGAACGTTTCGTTGCTCCCGGCCATGTATCGGGGCGGTCTTTTCTCGGACATGGTCAGGCTCCTCTCTGGAACAGGATGGGATGCGAGGCGTCGGTCTGCGACAGGCAGGTGAGCGAGACTTCGAGGCCGGCGATCTGCCGCTCCCCGCATTCGTGGCGCAGCTGGCGCACCGCTTCGGCGCACTGGCTCCAGCCTTGCATATAGGCGTGGCTCATGTTTCCGCCGCTGATGTTGGTGGGCACGCGCCCGCCCAGCGTCATCTGGCCGTCGGCGCAGAAATCGAGGCCGGCGCCGACCTCGCAGAAACCGAAGCCCTCGACATGATTGATGAGGTGGATCGAGCCGGCATCATAGCCTTCCAGATGCCCGACATCGTCGATCGACAGGCCCGACATGCCGAAGATCTGGGCAGCCGATTCCTGCATCTGCGGGCGCAGCCGGTCCTCGATCATCGTCTTCATCTTGTTGTTCTTGATATAGGCCTCGCCCCAGCCGGCGATGTCGACCGGGGTCTTGGCGCAATCGCGTGCCATGTCAGCTTCGCTGATGATCAGGCATACCGCACCGTCGTTGACGAGGCAGATGTCGAACAGGTGCATCGGCTTCACGATGTAGCGCGAGGCCATGTATTCCTCGATTGTGAAGGGCTTCTGCATGATCGCGTTGGGGTTCATCGAGGCGTGCTGGCGTACCTGCTGGGAGACACGGCCGAGGTCTTCCTCGGACTTGCCGTACTGGTTGAAATAGCGCGTCGCCATTAATGCCCAGTGCGCGGCCTGCGAGCTCCAGCCCCAGGGGTGGAAATAATAGTAGGACGCAGGGCCGCCCATGCCGCCCGCGAAGGTCATGCCGCCGAACTTGCGGCCTGCCGAACGCGACGCGACGCAGAAGATCAGCGCCACGGTGCGGTTCTCGCCGTTGAGCACTTCGCCGGCGGCGGCAGGCAATGGCCCCGCCATAATATGGCCGTTCATCCAGGCGTTCTTAGGATTGATGCCGAGCGACTTCGCCATCTCGTGCGCTTCGGGGCCGCCATAGGTGTAGGACATCGCGAGCCCGTCGATGTCTTCGCCCTTCAGCCCGGCATCGGCCAGCGCGCGCTCGAAAGCGGTGCGGCACAGCGTTTCCTCGGTTGGGGGCTCCCACCCAGGCTTGCGCTTGCGCTCCGCGCGGTAATCGTCGTGAAAATCGGTTTCGCCCACACCGACGACGGAGACCTTGCGGCTGTTCTCCCTCGTCATGTCGGGCATCTTTACAAAACCATACTCAGCCATGGGTCAGTTGCTTCCTTCCATCTGAAATTCGGTGACCGAAACCTCCTGCTTTGCCCATTCGTTGAGCGTCACACGGTCCAGCTTGGCGTTGGCGAGGCGCGGCATCTCGTCGACGAAGACGATCTCGCGCGGCTGCTTGAAGCGGGCGAGGCGGGTGGAGAGCCATTCGTGCAGTTCGGCTGCGGTGACGCTGGCGCCGCGCCGCAGTTCGACATAGGCGCGCACCCGCTCTTCCTTGCGCCGGTCGGGCACGCCGACTGCGGCGGACACGGCGACGGCGTCGTGCTTGTCGATCACCGCCTCGACCTCCTCAATCGAGACATTCTCGCCGCCGACCTTGAGCATCAGCTTGATGCGCCCGACATAGGCGATGTAGCCGTCCTCGTCGCGGCTCATCAGGTCCTCGCTTCTGAGCCAGCCTTCCTCGGTGAAGGCGCGTGCGGTTTCCTCGGGCTTGTTCCAGTAGCCCAGCATGACATTGCCGCGAATCCAGGCTTCGCCCGGTTCGCCGGGGCCGACATCCCGGCCGGTTGCGGGGTCGACCAGCCGCAGCTCGTAGCCGTCGAGCATGCGCCCGCAGGTCCCGAACTTCTCCGGCGGATCGTCGGCACTGTTGACCGCCATCGGGCCGTAGCACTCGGTGAGGCCCGACGGCATGATGAACCAGCTGGCGTTGGGGACGACCTCGCGGTCGGCCTCGCAGGTGATGGTGGCAATGCGCAGGCTGTCCAGCGTCAGTCCCCTGTCGCGCGCGGCATCGTAGATCTCGTTGGGCAAAGCGCCGAACAGGATCGTCGCCTGCTCGCGATGGATCAGTTCGGCGGCGCGGGTGGCGTTGAAAGCCTCGGTGAAGATCAGCGTGTTGCCGGTCGTCATCATTGTCATCAGCCCCCAGATGGAGCCGCCGCCGTGGAAGAAGGGCATCATCGAAAGGAACTTCTCGCCGTCCGTCACACCGATGCGGCGCGAATGGAGGATGCCGTTGGCGACGATTCCGCCCTGTTGCAGCATCACCCCCTTGGGAAAGCTGGTAGAGCCCGAAGTGTATTTGACATAGGCGAGGTCTTCGCTGGTCGCCGCCGCCGCCATTTCGGTAGCCAGAGCGATCGCCTCCTTGTTTTTCTGTCCGATCCTCTGCAACGCCCGGTAGTCGAAGGTGCCGGGATGCGTGCCGCCGCGATAGCCTAGCAGCACGATATTGCGCAGGTCCGGCAAGGCCAGGCTAGCAAGGTGGCCGGGCCGCTCCAGCGAGCGGAATTCCGGGCAGAGACCGCTTAGCATCGCCGGCATGTCGAGCTTGCGGAAAGCATCGAGCATGACAAGGTGGCGCGCGCCCGACTGGCGGATCAGGTAGTCGATCTCGTCGGGTTTGAGGAAGGTGTTGATCGGCACCACAGCCGCGCCGATGCGCAGCGCGCCGAAGCTGGCGATCACCCATTCCAGCGAATTGGTCATCCACAGCACGATGCGGTCGCCGCGCCTGACGCCGATATGGGCGAGGCCGGCGGAAAATTCGCGGGCGCGCTCGATCAGTTCCGCATAGGAGAGGCTGCGGTCGATCCCATCGTCATCGACGCCGAGCAGGGCTGTGCGATCGGGCACGCGCGCGGCGCTGCGCTCCAGCATCTCCCAGATCGTCTGCTTGCGCAGCTCGGCCAGCTCGGCCGCAGCATCGCCCATCAATGCTCTCCCGGTGGCGTTCCGTTCGAACGCGCGAAGGGAGACTAGCGGTCCCGTCTTCCACAAAGCAATCGGGAATCGTGCGGCGTTGCAAATTGCCGCGCTTGGCGAGGCGGGGCTGGGCGCATATGACGGCAAGCGCATGACCTTTTCCGTCGACATTTCGATCCGCCGCGACGACTGGTCGCTGGACGTCGCTTTCGATGCGCCGGGCGGCCTGACAGCCCTGTTCGGCCGGTCGGGCGCGGGCAAGACCAGCGTGCTCGACGCGGTGGCCGGGCTGCTCAAGCCCGAGCGCGGACGGATCACCGTGCTCAATTCGCTGCTGTTCGACAGCGAGGCTGGCGTCAACATTGCGCCCGAGCGCCGCGCCTGCGGCTATGTCTTCCAGGATGCGCGGCTGTTCCCGCATCTCGACGTCGCTGCCAACCTCGTGTTCGGGCACGATCTGGCGCCGGAGGAACGCCGCTGGATGGCGCTGGAGGAGGCGGTCGGTTTCCTGGGTATCGAACATCTGCTGGAGCGCATGCCGCGCTCGCTCTCGGGCGGCGAGGCGCAGCGCGTGGCGATTGGCCGGGCGCTGCTGTCCGGTCCCTCCTTCCTGCTGATGGACGAACCCCTGTCCTCGCTGGACGAGGAACGCCGCGAGGAAATCATGCGGGTAATCGAACGCGTGCGCGACGAGCTGCGGCTGCCGATCCTCTACGTCAGCCACGACCGGGCAGAGGTCGAGCGCTTGGCGGACCAGGTGGTGGCGCTGGGCGCGAGATAGCGAAATTCCTGGTAGGGGGCGAAGGGCAACGAAAAACCCGGCAGAGCGGGGCTTACCGGGTCTTCGTGTTTCACGTTCCGATCGCACCGCCCGGAGGCGGTGCGATACGTTAGAGCTCAGTTCGCGCCGAAATTGATGCGCAAGCGCATGCCGTACATGCGAGGCACGCCCAGCAGCCAGTCGCCGATGCCCGACGAGTTCCAGCCGCCGCCGGTGTTCACCGGATAGACCTTCTTCGTGAGGTTCGTCACAAAGAACGCTGCGTCGACAGGCGATCCGGCAATGCCCTTCCAGTCAAGATTGAGGTTGACCAAATCATAGGCGGGAATCGAGCCCAGCGGGATGCCATTGATCGTCGACGGAACGGAGCCGTTCGAGATCTGCTTGCTGGTGTGGACCAAGGTCGCGGCGAACGAGACCTTGCCGACGCTTTCGTCAAGCGGCAGCGTGTAGGTCGCGGTAAGCGTCAGCTTGTGCTTGGGCGACAGGGTGAAGGACGAGCCTGGCGACACGGTCGGGGTTACCGCGCCGAAGGGCGTTCCGATGAGCAGTGTTCCGAGCCGCGAACCGTCGCCCTTGGTGGCGCCGGCTTCTACGCTCTTCACCTTGGTGTAGAGGTAGGTGTAGCCGCCGTCGATGCGGAAGGCGTTGTCGAAGAAGCTCAGCGAGGTATCGATTTCGATACCGTAGCTCTCCGCCTTACCCGCGTTGAGGATGGCAGCGCCACCTGCCACACCCGGCGTATCGGAGACGAGGCCGGCGAAGACCTGCAGGTCCTTCAGGCTGTTGTAGAAGCCGGCAATGTTGAACCAGCCATTGACCGCACCGCGGAAGCTGGTTTTCAGGCCGATCTCATACGAATCCAGGCTTTCCGGTCCCCACAGTTCGACACCCGGGTTGGTGAAGTTGATGCCGCCCTGGCGGTAGCCGCGGGCGTATTTGGCATAGGCCAGCATGTCGGGCGTGATCTTGTAATCGAGATTGATAAGCCAGGTCGGCTTGTTCGACTTGTTTATCAGCCTGGTGTTGCAGACGCTCCTGTCCTCCTGGACGGCAACGCCGCTGTGGCGGAAAGAGTCAGTACAGCTGCGCAGGATCGAGACACCGGTCAGCGGATCGGGGAAGGAACCCGGCCGCGTCGTGATCGACGCGCGCGTACCCTGGGTGAGGCCGGAAATCTTGTCCATCGTGTAGCGAATGCCAGCAGTCAGGGCGAGGGCATCGGTGAAATTGTAGGTGCCCTGCGCAAAGACGCCGTGGTTGTCGAAGGCGAGCTTGGTGCTCGATTCCGAAATCGAACCGAAGAAGAGCGGGTTTTGGCAGGTCAGCTGCTGCGGCCTGTCGCAATTGAGGTAGATGCCGGTGCGCCCACCGTTGAAGCCCATCGGGCGGGCGAATTCGAGGTAGCCGCCGACAACGCCGCTGAACTTACCATCAGCCGAATTAATCTGAATCTGGAGTTCCTCGGTAAAGGTCGATTCGGCCGAGTTGCCGATGCCGGGACCGGCGGTATCGAGCACGATGTACTGGTAGGGAATGCCCGCCGGGAGGTTGATGTTGGGAAGGAACGGGCTGACCGTGCTCGGGTTGAAACCGCCGTTACGGGCCGAAGTGGTGAAGTTCGAGGAATAGAGATCGAAGTTCGCGTATTCCTTGAATTCACCATAGCTCATGATGTTCTTGATGGTGATGGTGTCGCTGGCTTCCCAGTTCGTGGTATTGATGATCTGCCACTGGGTCAGCTTCAGGAACGGATTTTGGTTCGCGCTTTCGACCGTATAGAGGTTGTCGCCACGAGCGTTCTGCCGGTCGAGCTGGTCTAGACAGGATGCGGCGATAACACCCCCCGTGCCGACGTTCACCGTGATCCTTGACCCGGGGAACGTGCCATCGTCGCAGCCGACGATACGTGCCGCGTAGCCGTTGGTGTTCGACCGGCTGTAATGGAAGATCGTGGTGTTGGTCAGCGTCGGCGTCAGCTCGGCGAGAAGGGTGATGCGGCCGGCGAAGTAATTGCGGTCGTTATAGTCCTTCGGACCGATGCCCGAAACATTCTTCATGTAGCCGTCGCGCTTGTTGGTCTCGGCGGCGATGCGGACCTTGAAGGTGTCGGACAGCGGAAGATTGACGGCCCCCTGGACACGGATCTGGTCGTAATTGCCGTAAGTGCCTTCGATATAGCCTTCGAGTTCGTCGGTCGGCTTCCTTGGCGTCAGCAGGATCGCGCCGCCAGTGGTGTTGCGGCCGAACAGCGTGCCTTGCGGACCCTTGAGGACCTGGACATTCTCGAGGTCCATAAAGGCGCCGGCGCCCACCGTGTTGCCCGAGGTCGTACCGCCCTGGGCGCGCACACCGACGACTTCGGCGAAATACACGCCGACGGTCGGGGCAGTGGACTGGTCCTGG
>CAYPFE010000065.1:0-10689 GCA_964409895.1 uncultured Novosphingobium sp. | reverse complement strand
CGTGACCGGCTCGTCGTAGACCCTGTCGCTCGGAACATATCCCGCCTCGAGTGCGGCCAGGTAAACGAACAGCTTCCAGGCGGAGCCCGGCTGGCGCACCGAATTGACCGCGCGGTTGTAATTTGAGGTAACGTAGTCCGTCCCCCCCACCATCGCCAGAACCGCACCGTCGCGATCGAGGCTGACCAGCGCGCCCTGGGCCCCTTTCGGCACATTGGCCTGAATGGATTCGGTCGCAACCTTCTGCATGCCGATATCGAGAGTCGTCAAGACCTCGATCGGTTCGTTGATCTCGGGCAGCAGAAAATCCAGCTGCGGCAGGGCCCAATCGGTGAAATACCGCACCGAATTCTGTCCCTTCTGCTTGGCGATGGTGACATCTTCCCAGCGGGCTTCGGCTGCTTCTCCGGCGGTGATCGCACCGTTGGCCTGCATCACCCCCAGCACCACCCGGCCTCGTGCGAAGGCCGCCTCCAGGTCTGCGGTCGGCGAATAATGCGATGGCGCCTTCACCAGGCCCGCGATGATCGCTGCCTCGGGCAGTGTCAGTTCAGTGCCCGGATGGCCGAAGAACTTCCGGCTCGCGGCATCGACGCCATAGGCCCCTCCGCCGAAATAAACCTTGTTGAGATAGAGTTCGAGGATCTGGTCCTTGGAAAATTTCCATTCCAGCGCCAGGGCAAGCATCGCCTCGCGCACTTTTCGACCGAACGTTCGGTTGTTGTTAAGAAACACGTTGCGGGCGAGCTGCTGGGTGATGGTCGATCCGCCCTGCTTCCAGCTACCGCTTTCCAGCCTCACCCAGACCGAACGGACGACAGCGATCGGATCGACCCCGATGTGGCTGCGAAAGCGGCGGTCCTCGACGGTGACCATCGCATCCTTCATCACCTTCGGTATTTCGTTGTATCGCAGCCACCGGCCGTAACTCGGGCCAAGGGAGACCAGTTCGGTGCCATCTCGCGCGCGCACGACAATCGTCTGTCCGGCCTGGCTGCTCTTGAGACTTTGGTAGCTGGGCAATTCGCGTGCGGTCATCCACACCGAAACGCCGATGAATGTCGCGACGACCAGCGCCAGGCCCAAGCCCCAGCGCACGGTGCCTCTCAACAGCCTGCGCCAGCGCGGCTTCTGCGCCGGAACTTGCCGGCGGCCCTTGCGTTGACCGCGGCGGCGCGGATTTGCAGCCATGTGTTCGGCCTATATCCCTGCGTCACAAAATCCGGACGTCATCTACACTTTGGCGCCGCCATTTGTAACCCGCGCTTAACGAACAGCGGGGGATTGCGCGGATCAATCGCTTTCGGGGTCGAAATCGAGCGATGCGCTGTTGATGCAATAGCGCAGTCCGGTGGGCGCCGGACCGTCCGGAAAGACGTGGCCGAGATGGCCTTCGCATTTGGCGCAGCGCACCTCGGTACGGATCATACCGTGCGAGGAATCGCGATGTTCGTCGACCGCATCCGCGCCGACCGGCTGGTAGTAACTCGGCCAACCTGATCCGGAATTGTACTTGGTTTCCGAGCTGAACAGCGGCGCTCCGCAGCCGGCACATTTGTACATGCCTGCAGCCGTGTTCTGCTCGTACTTGCCGGTGAAGGCCCGTTCGGTGCCGGCCTGGCGCAGGATCTGGTACTGTTCCGGGCTCAGCCGTTCGCGCCACTCCTCGTCGGTCAGTTCAAGCTTGTCGGTCATCTACTTCTCCTCGGGCCGCAATATGGGATCGCCCGCGAGGCCTTTCCAGTGCCGCGAGACCCCGCGCCGCCGTCATTCGCCCTCGCCGGCAATCGAATGCAGGACCCCCGGCTCGTCGGTAAATTTGCCGGCCTCGACCTGCGCGATGAATTTCGGGGCCGCCGCCCGCAGCGCCTCGATGCTTGAAAACCTGCATGCAGCCGCAAATTTGTCGCCCTGCATGTCCAATTCGACCCCCGGCACAGCCTGAATCGCTTCGTTGCATTCCGGCAGGTAGAACAGCAGGTCGCCGCCGCTCAGCTTCATCAGGTTGTAGAGATAGGGAGCGTCCCCCTCCTTCTCGCTCACTTCCACGTCGTCGCCTGTCGCATCCTTTACCTTGCCACCCTTGGCAAGCTTCGCGAAATCCTGCTGGACGAGATACCAGCCGTTGCTGATGTCCACGAAGAAGGCCGTGAAGCCCTCGCCCTTATTGTCGATCAGCGAATAGCTGCCATCCGGGTTATGGGTGACTTCGATGACGACGTCTTCCTTCTTGGGCTTGTAAGGCCCGGAAAAGTCGACCGTGGAAGCATGCTCCGCCCCGATCAGCGGCTCATCGGACATCCAGCACGCAGATAAAAGCGCGAATGCCAAGCAGGCTCCCGCCATGCGGACGGCACGCCAATGGCCGAGCGGCTCCGGAAGCCTGCGAAACACGGTTGCAAGATATGTCATATGCGAATTCTGTCAGCTTCGCTGGCCAGGCGCAAGCAAGGCTAGAGCATTCCTTCGAACAGCGCGTAGGACAGGTCCGTGCGGTCCAGCGTCAACCGCGGCGGAATCGAACCCGGCACGGCGGGATGCACCTCATCGAAATCGCAGACGAACACGCGCCGTTCGATCAGCCATGTCCCGGCGGTTCGTGTCCAGCGGTCAAGATAGCGCCCGCGGGTGCTGATCTGCATCAGCTTGCCCTCGTGCATCATCCGCATCGCCGAATTGACATAGGCCTCGCTGGCAGCCCGATCACCATCGAATTCGACGATGACATTGGCGATCTGGTGCGAATGGGCGATGCCCTTCTCGTGCGACGAGCAGATCCAGTCGATCAGACTTTGCGCATCGCCGATGAAGATGGATTCGCCATAGTCGACCGTCGCGCCATCGGCCCAGATCGAATAGCCCAGCTCCCGGTCGACCCGGTCGACCGCCCGGCAATAGGTGTAGAGCGCCTGGACGATCTGCTGGCGATCCAGCATTTCGCGGAGTTCGTCGTCGGCAACGGCTGACATAGGTGTATCCTCTCCCTATCGGACTAGCTGCCCGGCCCCAGCGGCCTGTCGCCCTTGACGACGATCCGCTGCACCACGCGCGGGCTGTCATAGTCGGGCACGGCATAGTGCTGGACCTTGCGGTTGTCCCACAAGGCGACATCGCCTTCCGACCATCGCCAGCGCAGGTTGAAGTCCGGCGACTTGATGTGTTCGAACAACAGCGCGAGCAGGTGCCGGCTTTCGAGCGGACTGACGCCTTCGATGCGGCCGGTGCAGCTCTCGGTAACGTAGAGCGCCTTGCGACCTGTCTCGGCGTGGACCGCGACCATCGGATGGAGCTGCTGGCGGGGATGAAACCGGTCGTGCTCGGCCATGAAGGCATCGCCATATTCGCCCATGCACGCCATCGGGATTTCGAGGGTGTGCACCGCTGACAGGCCATCGAGCATCTCCCGCAACGACGGATGCAGCGCCTCATAGGCAGCAGTCATGCTGGCCCAGCAGGTATCGCCGCCAACGTCCGGCATGGCCATCGCGCGCAGCAGCGTGAACCGCGTCGGCTTTTCGAGGAACGAGGAATCCGTGTGCCACACTGCCGTGCCGGACTTGGTCGGCTGGAAATCGGAATCGCCGACCAGCTGCGGCCCGTCCTCATCGCTGCCGAAGCTGTCATCCTTCCACGGCGTTCCGAAATGCTCGAGAAATTCCCAGAGCTGATCGACGCTTGCCCGCTGCTGGCCCGGAAAGAACAGCACGCCATGATCGAACAAGGCCTGCCGGATCGCGCCGGCCGCATCCGCGTCGACATCGGCAAGGTCGACGCCCTCAACCACGGCACCAATGGCGGGCGTTACCTTCCGGATCGAAAGGGCGGTTCGCGTCGCCATCGCGCGATGCTACCCCAGCGGTTCGACCATCAGCACCACCCCGTCATGGCCTGTGACGCGCAGTTTCGTGCCCGGCTGCGCATCCGCGCCCTTGGCGAGCCATTCGCTATCGCCGAGCTTGACCTTGCCGGTGCCGCCGTCGATCGCCTGGGTGACGGTGACCGTCTCGCCCACCACGCGGTCTGCGCGGCGGTTCATCAGCGGGTCGGCCGCATGGATCGGATTTTCCCGGACATAGCGCCGGCCGGAGAACACCGCGATGATCGCAAGGACAGCGAACAACACGACTTGCAGCGGTACGCCGATCGGTACAAGCCAGACGACGAAGCCCGTGATCAAGGCAGCGCCGGCCATCCAGATCAGGAAGACTCCGGGGATCGCCATTTCGGCAGCCGCCAGCACCAGGCCAATCGCCAGCCAGGTGTAATGCGGTTCTAGGCTGTTCAGCGATTCCATTCACCTATCCCCTTGGCTGTGCGGGCGGAACGCTGATCTTGGCCTGCGGCTGGCGCGGCCTTGTCGGCGCGACGGGCGCCTGAGGGGCACTGCCGCCGCCCGAACCGCCGCCATCGCTCAGCGCTTCCTTGGCCAATTCGCCGATGCCGCCGAGCGTACCGATGAGCTGCGTCGCCTCCACCGGGAACAGGATGGTCTTGGCGTTGGGCGAGACCGCGAAGGCCTTGACCGCGTCGGTGTATCTCTGGGCGATGAAGTAATTGATCGCCTGGTTGCCGGAAGCGGCAATGGAGTCCGAGACCATCTGCGTCGCCTTGGCCTCGGCCTCGGCTTCGCGTTCGCGGGCTTCGGCATCGCGGAACGCGGATTCGCGCCGGCCCTCGGCCTCGAGGATGTCGGACTGCTTCTCGCCCTCGGCGCGCAGGATCTTGGATGCCCGGTCGCCCTCTGCTTCCAGAATCTCGGCGCGCTTGAGACGCTCGGCCTTCATCTGCCGCGCCATCGCATCGGAGATATCGAGCGGCGGGCGGATGTCCTTGATCTCGACGCGGGTGATCTTGACGCCCCAGGGCGAGGTCGCGTGATCGACCACCGACAGCAGCCTTGCGTTGATCTCGTCGCGCTTCGACAGCGTTTCGTCGAGGTCCATCGAGCCCATCACCGTGCGCAGGTTGGTGGTGGTGAGCGCCATGATCGACGCGTAGAGGTTGTGCACCTCATAGGCCGCCTTGCCGGCATCGAGCACCTGGAAGAACACCACCGCGTCGACGCCGACCATGGCGTTGTCCTTGGTGATGATTTCCTGGCCCGGAATGTCGAGCACCTGCTCCATCACATTGACCTTCTGGCCGACCCGGTCGACGAAGGGAATGATGAGATGCAGGCCCGGTTCGGCTGCCAGCGTGAACTTGCCCAGGCGTTCGATGGTGTAGACATAGCCCTGCCGGACGACGCGAACCCCCATCATCAGGAATATGACGACCACGACGATCAGTGCGACCAGAAATCCACCCATGCTGCAACCTCCTCTAATTCGTCACTCCAACCGATCTTAACCTCCGGGGCCCGGGGGGCAAGCAAAAGCGGGTTTTCAGGGGCGCCACGCGAAGCGACGAGGGTGACAGGTGTAACCCATGTGTCACCCGGGTCAACTATCTGGAGTTACGTGAGAATATGGCAAAAGGGTGACAGATTGCGGTTTTTCAGGGCGCGTATCTGTTCGCGACACGTTGTGCGCGCGGGTCCGCCCTGGCGGCGGTGGGAGAAGACGGACAGTGAGAAAGAGCCGGCGCGAATATAGCGTGGCCTGGCGATGTAGGAAAATCGTGGCGTTACGCAGCCCCCTCCTCTTCAGGGGAGGGGCAGCGAGACTTGGCCTGCGCAAGCAGGCCTTAGTCGCAGCGGGGTGGGGCACTCGCCACCGGCGCTGCGCCCGGAAGAAAAGGGACATGCTATTGCGTGTCTCCTTTCTTCCGCCTGGTCCTGCGCCTCCCCGGCTTCGGCCCGCGCTTCTGTGCCACGAGCACCCGCCCACTGCGCTCCTCCATCTCCGCCAGCCATTCCGGCGAGCCCACCGGCCGCCCGACACTCTCGGCCTTCCTCAGCGCCGCATAGGCCTGCGCCTCGTCGAAGTCCTGCCGCAGGAATGCCTTGAAATCCCCCACCCGTTCCAACGCAGGCGCGACGCTGACGACATGATCGTCCTTGCCCGCCAGATGCGCCCGCACGCTCGACCATTGCCAGTCCTGCGCCCTCTTCACCAGGCGCGCGCGCACCGGGTTCAGCGAGACATAGCGCAGTGCGGTGACAAAATGCGGCTCGTCCATCGCGACCGATCCGAAGCGGCCCTGCCACAGGTGGCCGGTCCAGCGCTGGCGGGCGTTGATGTAGCCGGTGTAATGCCGGTGGACATGGCTGAAGCAACGGCTCAATCCGTCCTCGTCGGAAGGCACCGCGATGACGTGGACATGATTGGGCATCAGGCAATAGGCCCAGACTTCGACACCAGTCCTGCCGGCTGCATCGGCCAAGAGGTCGAGATAGAGGGCGTAGTCGCCATCCTCGAAAAAGGTCTTTTCGCGCCGGTTGCCGCGCTGGGTGATGTGGTGGGGGATGCCGGGAAGAACGAAGCGCGGGAGACGAGCCATCGGAAGAGACTATGGGCTTCGCGATCTGGAATCAATAATTTAGGGAATTACGGACGTGTCACCGTAATTTCTACGTAATTTCTAGCCATCTTTTGAATTCCGGGGACAGTATACTTAATTCCCATCCAATAGTTTCTCCCACCGCCTCGGTGGGCGCGATGTGCGCAAGGCGGACCATGGCCAGAGCATGGCGCGGACGCGAGGATACTTTTATTTAGTATACTGTCCCCGGAATTCCTCTGCTGAAGGGGTTAAGTAAAGTGTCACCATAATAATAAGTAACGTGTCACCATAATAACAAATCATAAATATCGCTTCTCAATTTCACTCTCAAGATCTTTTATTTCCATACCGCTTAATGGTTTACCACTCCAAAATTTATCAATCAAAAGCTCAAAATCATTCGTAAAATATGCAAACTCTACATCGCTGAGATTGGATAATTGTTCTTCAAACCTCAAAGAAATCAAATCGTTAATGCCAGCCAGAATATCGAATTTTTTCTCAAAGCAAGAGATTGCTCCAATTAAAATTTCGTTCTCATTGCGATATGGATAGAGCAAATTCTCCTCTTCAAGAGAGAGTGGCTTCCAATTCGCTTCATCGACGCTTCTTTCTAATGCACCACGTTCTCCGAAAATATGCAATATTGAACCGTACAATGATGCGCCGGCAAATTAGGTTATAAATTGAACATATGAAGAGTTCGTTCCGTTCGTGAATGTTTTATTAATGTATTTGACAAACTTAATCCCCGCTTCATATGATATATAATGCATATGCCTTTCAGTAATTCCAAATCTTTCGCAAGAAAAGGAATTTCTCAAGCAATCGGGAGAACCAGCCGATGCAAATCGGCCGTTAAAATACTTGTTAAGCGCCGTAATTTTTTTCATCGATTCCCTCGAATTGCAGAATTACGGTGACGCTTTACTTAACCCCTTATCTTTTCCCGCGACTCTCCTTCATCGCCCGCCCATTTCGGGGACATCGAATACGATGTCCCCGGAACGCCGCAAAGCCCCTAAAGTCCCGCATACAGCGCCAGCAGCCGCTGCCACGCGCGGTCGGCCTCGTTGGGATCGTAGGACGGGGAGTCCGCCACGCACCAGCCGTGGTCCGCCGCATAGACCTCGATCTCGGCCGGGCGGCCTGCCGCGTCGGCGGCCTTGCCGAACTCGTCCTTGTCGGTGGGCGCGCGCGCGTCGTCGTTGCGGGCGACCGCGATCAGGTAGGATGCCTTGGAGTCCTTCAGCAGCCGGTGCGGGCTGTCGTCCGCATCGGTGACGAGACCGCCGCCGTGGAAGCTTGCCGCAGCGCCCACGCGATCCGGCACGGCGGCTGCCGTCCTCACGGTGAAGGGTCCGCCCATGCAGTATCCCTGCGTGCCGATCCTGCGCGTCTTGTCGACCGCGTCCTCGCTATCGAGGAAGGCGACATAGGCCCTGGCGTCGCGAGTGACGGCGTCGGGCGTGAGTAGCTGGCGGTATTCCATGATGCCCTTGCGGACATCCTCCTTCATGAAGTCGGAGAAGCTCTCGGCCACCGGTGCGGGCGAGCTGCGGTAATACTGGTTGACCACCAGCACCGCATAGTTGGCGGCGGCAAGGCTGCGCGCCATGATCCTCTTGACTTCGCGAAGCCCGGCGATGTCGGGCCACAGGATCACGCCGGGATGCGCACCCTTGGTCGGATGGACGAAAAAGCAGTCGGCGATACCGTCCTCGGTGGTGATCGTTACGGTGCGCTCCCTGAGGCTTTCGCCCGCGTCCGCCCCGGCCGTGGCGCAGCCCGCGACGGCCGCCGCCGAACCGAGTGCGGCGAACTGGCGCCGCGTCAGCCCGCGCCGGGCGAGGTTCTGTTCCTGGTCCTTAGCGGTAAATTCGTCGCACATGGTTCTACTCCTTCCGGCACTCCTCTCCCCGCAGGCTAGCGCAGGTCCGCACCCACGGCTAGGCAGACTGCTCGAATGGGAGAGAATCAATGGATTTCATCGGCCAGCATGTGGTCATCACCGGCGCGTCCAGTGGCATCGGGCGCGCGACGGCGGAGGCGATCGCCGCGCATGGCGGCACCGTCACGCTGATCGCGCGGCGCGAAGCCGTGCTGGCGGAAGTCTGCGCCGGGATCGGGGCGAATGCGAACTACCAGGTCGCCGATGTCGGCGAGCAGGACCAGATCGTCGCCGCTCTCGATGCCGCTGAGGCTCGCAATGGCCCGATCGATGGACTGTTTCTCAATGCCGCGGAAATAGGCGAATTCGTGCTCAGCGCCGAATATTCGGACGAGGCCTTCGAAGCGACGATGCGCGTCAACGTGCTCTCCCCCTTCTGGTGCGCGCGCCATGTCATGCCCGGCATGATCGCGCGCGGCAGGGGCGCGGTGCTGATCACCGGCAGCCTGGGATCGGTGCGCGGCATGGCGGGCAACGCGGGCTATTGCGTCTCCAAGGCCGGCGCCTGGGGACTGGCCGGCGTGCTCGCCATGGAAGGCGCTCCTCACGGGGTGCGCTGCAACTGCATCATTCCGGGCTTCATCGACACGCCTATGCTCCATGGGGCACCCGACGAAGCCAAGCAGGCGATGGCGAGGCGCACCCCACAAAAGCGCATCGGCAGGACCGAAGAAGCCGCCAATGTCGCAGCCTTCCTGCTGTCCGACCTCGCCAGCCACGTCACCGCCCAGACGCTGAGCATCGACGGCGGCATCACCAACACGATTGCGATAGAGTAGGAGACACGCAGCATGGCCGGTTTCGTCCTGATCCACGGCGCCTGGCATGGCGGCTGGTGCTTCGATCCCGTCACTGCGCTGCTGTGCGAGCGAGGCCACAAGGTTGTCGCGCCGGACCTCCCCGGCATGGGCGGCGATGCGGAGACCTTGCGCGGCGTTACCGTGCAGGGCTGGGCCGAATTCACCGCCGGCCTCTGCCACGATTTGCGTCGCGAGCTTGACGGCGAGCCGCTGGTGCTGGCGGGCCACAGCCGGGGCGGCGTGGTGCTGTCGGCCACCGGCGAGCACGATCCTTCGGCGGCGGATGGCCTCGCCTACATCACCGCGCTGATGATCGAGGACGGGAAGGCCGGCAACGACATGAGCGGCGTGGTGATCGGCTCAGACCCGACCGAATTCCGCGAGGGCTTCGGCACGATCGTCGCCGATGGCGCAGGCTGGGAGATCAACAGGGATGTGGCAGGGCCAGCGCTCGCACATCTCTCCCACCCCGACCTTGTCGCCCGGCAGGTCGAGCGGCTGGTGACCGAACCGACCATTGGACTCTCCACGGCCTTGCGCGTCAGCGACACCCGCTGGGGCAGCATCCCACGCTGGTACATCGAGTGTGACGAGGACCGCACTGTTCCTATTGAAGGTCAGCGAAGGCTGCAGGCGCTGTTCCCCGGCACGAAGGCGATCACGCTCCATGCCGATCACAGCCCGTTCTACTCCGCACCGCAGGCGCTCGCAGATGCATTGTGCGACATCGCCGCTAGCCTGTGATAGCCAGGTCACAGCGAATCATTCGAAACATACGAGAGGATACCCGAGATGAGCGACGCATTCGAAATCCAGCAGACCCTCAACACCTACAGCTACAACGCCACCATCGGCGACCTGCCGGCGATGGTCGCGACCTTCGCGGAAGACGGCATCTGGGAAGTTCCGGGCATTGGCGCGCTGTGCACCGGCCATGAGGAAATCCTCGCCGCCGCCCAGGGCATCACCGGCACCATCGAATATATGGTGCAGATGAACTCGCCCGCGATCATCGAGGTGAACGGCGACCGGGCGACCGCCAAGTCGATCATCCGCGAGGCCGGCAAATATGCCGGGCAGAACAGGAATCTCGAAGTGCTCGGCCTTTACGTGGATGAGCTGAAGCGCACCGCCGACGGCTGGCGCTTCGCCAGGCGCACCTTCACCGTGCGCGGCATGCACGATTACGATACCGCGCCGCCGTCACTCCACGGTTGAGGTTTCCCGCAGGGCCAGCGCCTCGCGCCGGTTCCTCGCCTCGGCGGCGACCAGCCGGCTGCCGCTGCTCTCGGCCGCCTGCCACACGCGGTCGCGTTCGGCCTGACTGCCGGCGACCGAGGCCAGCGCGCCCCAGGCCGCGAGCCGCATGCGGTCGCTCGGGTGTCTGGTCGCAAAGCGGTCCGCGAGGTCCATCGCCTCCTCGCCACCGAGCCCGACGGCGATCCTGACGAAGGCTTCGCTCGACCCGTTGCTGAGGATGCGCCCGATGCTGCG